>NZ_JAMXSL010000020.1:0-39640 GCF_026131715.1 Anaerococcus sp. NML200537
AATTTATTCCCACCTTAAAAATCTCTATATAATTAAATTACTTAATACAAATATCCGAGAAAAAAAGTGATGTTGCAGAATAGATTTAACTATTCTGCAACATCACCTTTTTTGGTGCTTATTTTATTCTAAGAAGATTTTTTACTTCTTTCTCATCTACATCAGCAAGGCTTGATACTGGCCAGACTGCTTCATTGTCCTTATCTATTAGCTTGGCCCTGATGCCTTCTTTGATAGCGCCTGTCTTTAAGCCGTATTTGATTATATCTAAGTCTAGGTCGATTGTCTCCTTGCGGGATAGTTTCTGACCTAGGAAATATTTTTCAAATTGGACTTTAACCATGAAGGGGTCTCTTGATTCTAGGACTTCTAGGCTTTCTCTTGCAAAATCATCATCAGCTTCTTTAAGGCTAGCTACGATTTCTTCTACAGAATCTTTAGCGAAGTGGGTCTTTATCTTGGCCTCATTTTCTATATTTGGGCTGGTGCCTTCTTTTATGGCAAAGCCTGAAATTTCATTCTTTATGTCCCCTATTAAATCTTCGCTTGTTTCTGATAATCTTACTATTATTTCTAAAATCTCTTGATAATCTTTATGATTTATTAGGATATGAGCAAGCTTATTTTTTACCAAATCTATTGGATAGAGCCTTGATCCTATTAGGCCTACATATTGGCCGAGGGCCCTGTCAAGCCTTGATATATAATAACCTACGGATACATCTGGCACAAAGCCTAGACTTGTTTCTGGCATGGCCCAGTTTGTTGTTTCATCTGCTATGATTAGGTCAGAGTGGATGGTAAGGCCAATTCCCCCGCCCATGGTGATGCCAAACCAATGGCTTATGATTGGCTTTGGATAGTCCATGATGTATTTATTGAGGTCAAATTCCTTTTTGAAGAATTCTTCCTTCTTAGGTGCTTCATCATTTGTAAGATAATTATAGTAAATTTCTTTTAGATCTCCACCTGCTGATAGACCCTTTTCTGCATGAGAATCAAAAAGGATTGCTCTTATGTCCTTATCTTCTTCAAATTTCTTAAGGGCTTTATATATTTCATCGA
The DNA here is from genome assembly GCF_026131715.1 of Anaerococcus sp. NML200537. Classification (NCBI taxonomy): domain Bacteria; kingdom Bacillati; phylum Bacillota; class Tissierellia; order Tissierellales; family Peptoniphilaceae; genus Anaerococcus; species Anaerococcus sp. NML200537. The sequence continues at coordinate 1,066 of NZ_JAMXSL010000020.1, forward strand.
CCATCTGGCCATTTATGGCATTTAGGGCCTCTGGCCTATCTAGGTAGATTATACCAATTTTATTTCTAACTTCTGTATTTATCATATATCCTCCAACTTTATTCTTAATCCTATCTTATATATACCTATTAGCTCGCAGAGTTAAACAATTTTTTGCAATCTTTACAGGCTTATCTTAATTAATTTGACAAAAAAAGAAGCCCCGAGGGACTTCTCTTGATATTTCTTAGTTTTTGGCATTTGCTGCTGCGTTTTCGCCTGCTATCTTACCAAATACTGTGATGTCTGTCATTGCTACAGAGCCTAATCTGTTTTCGCCATGGATACCGCCTGTTACTTCGCCTGCTGCGTATAGGCCTTCTATCCATTGTCCGTCTTTGTTTAGGACTTTTGCTTCTGTGTTGATTTTTAGACCACCCATTGTGTGGTGAACTGCTGGAGCTGCCTTCATCATGTAGAATGGTGCATCCTTTACTTGCCAGCCTAGCATTCTTAGGTTGAAGTCTGGGTCTTCTTCCTTGGCTGAGTTTTCGTTGAAGGTTTTTACTGTTTCTAGTAAGGCATCCTTGTCTATGCCAAAGTGGTCAGCTAATTCTTCTAGAGTGTCTGCTTTTACCATTAGGCCTCTGTCAAAGAGTGATTTTGCTTCTTCTGGGTTTGATGCCATGGTGCCTGTCTTTTCGTTTGATGTTTCATCCCAAAGAACATAGCCTACATAGTCTGTTTGAGCCTTGATTGCCATTGAGATTTCTCTTCTGGTACCTAGCTCTTCTACAAATCTCTTACCTTCTTTATTTACTAATAAAGCTCCACCAACTAGTCTTGTATCGCCGCAGTATAGAAGTTTTCCTGTTTCTACGTCACATACTGGGTAAAGTTGGATTTTATCCATATCTACTGTGTCTGCACCTAGTTTTTCAGCCATAGTGATACCATCACCTGTTGCTCCTGGTGAGTTTGTTGATAGGACGTGTTCGTCAACTTCCTTATCATTTTCGTAGCACATTTCAGCATTTGCACCGAAACCACCACTTGCAAGGACTACTGACTTAGCATTTACAAGAAGTTCGCCATCTTTTGTCTCAGCCTTAACTCCGCAAACCTTGCCGTCTTTAGCTAAGATTTCTTTTACGTCTGCTTCTGTAATTACTTCTATGCCAAGCTCTTGGCATTTTTTTGTGTAATTTTTGATTAGCTCGTTACCTGTATGAGCTGCTGGTATTAGAGATCTTTTTACTGAATGACCACCAAAGAACATTAGTGAATCTAACCACTTAACTCCTATGTCATCTCTTAACCAGTAAGCATCTTCTGTAGCCTTATCTGCTAGGACCTTGATTAATTCTGGGTTACCACCAGCTTTTTCTACGTCTTCTGCAAATTTTTCCTTACTATCTTCGATGCCTTCTTTTTCTTGAAGTTCGTTGGCTGGAGCTGCGTATTCACCACCAGAAATTAGGGTATTACCACCAACTGCTGATAGTTTTTCAAGTAGGACTACATTTGCTCCTGCTTCCTTGGCAGATACTGCTGCTGCAAAACCTGCACCACCACCACCGACTACTACTACGTCTACATCTTTTTCTGTAGTTTCGCCCTTAGCCTTTTCAACTTGGCCTTCGTAGTTTTTAACATCTCTACCGCTTGCTTCTATAGCAGCCTTAACAGCTTCTATAAGAGCAGTAGATGTAACTGTAGCACCTGAAACTGTATCTACATTGATAGAGTTATTAGCTATAATTTCTTCAACAAGCTTGTCAGCTGCCTTATCTCCAAGACCTTCTGTCTCTTCGTGGGTAAGGTCGATTTTTGCAATCTTATCGCCTTCGAAAGTTACTACAGCCTTAAGATCTCCATTGTGGCCTTTAGCTGTGCCCTCTCCTGTAGCCTCGCCTGTTGCTTCTTCTACCTTAGTGTCAGCCTTATCTCCTGCCTTCTTATCAGCTGTATTAGATCCACAAGCTGAGAAGAGCATGGATAGTGATAACAATAATGCTAACGTTTTACTTTTGTTCATATTGTCTCCTTTATATGTATTATGCTAATATTATAGTAAAGATTTACACTTTGTGCAAGGCTTTGAAATAATTAGTTAAAGCGTTTTTTATAAATATTTAATAAAACCCTAAATTTTTGCTTAAATGCATAAATTTATAAGGCAGGTAGAATAAATAAACAAATGTATTTTTACAAATCATGATAGAAAAGGCAAGGTTAGTACGAATATATAGGTGAAGGAGGCAATGATGGATGATTTAAAAATAATAAAGGGAATTAAAAATAAAAATGAAAAGTACCTTAGAATCTTCATCGACACTTACGGCCCAGTAATGAAAGCATCTATCTACAAGGTCTTGACCTTTAATGATAATCTGAGGATGGAAGTCTTAAATGAAGCAGTCCTAGCTGTCTGGGATAATATAGGATCCTTTGACCCAGAAAGGTCATCCTTTAAGAATTGGTGCGCGGGTGTTGCAAGATACAAGGCCATCGATGCCCTAAGAAAGGAAATTAGGCATAAAAGCGTAGATTTAAATGAAGTTGCAAACTATCTAGAGGATGATGATGAGATTTACCTAGATAATACAGATGAAATTCTTAAGGTCCTTGATGAAAGGGATAAAGAAATTTTTAGGAAATTATTTATAGAGGGCTTCTCCTACGACGAAGTGGCTAAAATCTATGACATATCAAAGGCAAATCTCTACAACAGAGTTTCAAGAGGTAAGAAAAAAATAAGGAAGGAGATTCAAAATGAAAAATGTTTATGATGAAATCAATAATTTAGAATTTGAAAGCGAAGAATATAAATTAAATGATATAGAAAAGGAGTCTTTATATAAAATGGCAAAATCTTATAAGAAAAATTCAAAGAAAAAATATATGGCAGTGGCAGCAGCCTTACTTCTTGTGGCAGGACTTACAATTCCTCCTGTAAGGGCTGAAGTTTCTAAATTTACCACAGATATCAAGGTATCCTTTATGGAAACCTTCGGTGCAAGCCCTGACTCCTACAAATATGTAACTGAGCTTAATAAGCCAATCACCATTGGGGAAGACTCCTTTATCCTTAATAATCTTGCCATTGAAGATAATCATATTTTCCTAAACGTCCTCAGAGATACAAGTAACAAAGTAAATGGTATGGCATTTTCTACAAGAGAAGCAAGTATTTATAAGGTTGTAATCAACGGCGAAACCTATAATGCCCTTTGCGAATCTGGTTCAGCAGCTGATAATGAAGACGGCGAAACTTATACAACATCAACCATGATAAACTTTGACAAGGACTTTCCTAGCCTAGAAAACGCAGACGTAGACCTCTACTTCCTACAGGGAACAAAAAGTGATATCGTATCTATCAAGGCTTCTACAAATCTTGTTAATGAAGACAACAAAATTTTAGCCCAAGACTACGAACTTCAAAATGGATCAAATATTAAATTAATGAAAGTAAACCCAATCACCATGACCGCTATAATTGAAGGCCTTGATGCAGACTATGACTACCAACTTGAAGGCCTTGACAAGGACGGCAAAAAAATAGAGCTTGACATAAGAACAGTTGAACACGGCATAGCTACTTTCCTCTATAACAACGAGTTCTCAGACCTAAGCCTAGATCAAATCAAGGACGGAAGAGAAATTACCTTCACCCTATCAAGATCAAAAATAAATGAAAACTCCGGCAGACTAACAGACGGTAACTACGAAAAAATCGCAGAATTTACTCTTTCAGCAAAATAAGTAATTTAAAAAGTAGGTGAAATTAAAATCACCTACTTTTTAGTATGCATAATCAAGCATCTTTTTGGTCATATAAAGCTGGTAGCACGCAGCTATTACTAATAAGTTTAAAAATTTAATGCTCAAGCTTACAGAAAATGAGATAGCAAGACCCATGAGGGCAAATGACCCATAAAATAGATACTTATATTTTTTATCAATGCTTTCTAAATAATAATTTGCTTCCTTATTAAATTTGATACCTAGGCTTTTTTGGTAAAATAAAGCTATAACTGACCAAACTAGGGTAGCTACAAATAGGTACCAAGTATCATAGACCCTTACTTCATAAACTACACCGACCATCAAGATATACATGATAAGCATAAGTCCTAAATATGTATTTTTTTGTTTATTAGATAAATTCCTAGTCATAAGATTTCCTTTCTTTTCTTCTTCCTTTTTATATTTATACCCACTTTTTTCTGCTAATACAAAAAAAGAAGGCCGGAGCCTTCTTGATTTATTATAATTTTTCTACCCTTTCGCTTCTTTCTGGGCTTATCCCATCAATTCACTAATTGAGATGAGTTTTACTAACTAGGCATTTATTATTACTTCAACTTGCTCTTCTAGGACGTCCTTGTTGTGTTTGGTTTCTGATGAGTAGGCAAAGATTAGGCCCTCATCTTCTATGCCTAGGGTTTTTTGAACTTGTTTTAGGTGTTTTTGGACCTGTCCTTTTTTTATTTTGTCAAACTTGGTTGCAATGACAAAGCCCATGTAGCCTGATTCTAGAATCCAATCATACATTTGCTTATCCAGAGCTGTTGGCTCATGGCGGATGTCTACCAAGAGGAAGACCTCTTTGAGATTTTCCCTCTCGTGGAGGTATTCATTTATTAGCTTATCCCACTTGGCTTTTTCGGCTTTGGAGACCTTGGCATAGCCATAGCCTGGTAAGTCTACCAGCCTAAAGGCATTGTTTACCCTATAAAAATTGATTGTTCTGGTCTTGCCTGGTTTGGAACTGGTCTTGGCAATGGCCCTCCTATTTGAAAAGGAATTGATAAAGGAGGACTTACCGACATTTGACCTACCTACAAAGGCAATTTCTGCCAATTCATCCTTTGGCCACTGGCTCTTAAAACCTGCAACTTGTTCTAATTCTATGTCTTTTATCTTCATATGAGGGCTCTTTCTATGACTTCTGAGACATTTGAAACTGGGATGAAGTTAATCTTATCCCTGATTTCCTTTGGTATATCTTCTGTATCTCTCTCGTTATCCTTTGGTATTATCACATTTGTGACCCCATAAGAATAGGCTGCTAGGGCCTTTTCCTTAAGACCGCCTATGGCTAGGACATCACCTGTGATTGTGACCTCCCCTGTCATGGCTAGGTTATTTCTCACCTTCTTGCCTGTGAGAGCAGAGGTGATAGCTGTGGTCATGGTTATACCTGCTGATGGACCATCTTTTGGTGTTGCCCCTTCTGGAACGTGGACGTGGATGTCCTTATCTTCATAAAACTTATCTTTAATACCAAGCTTGTCAGCATTTGACCTGATGTAGACAATAGCTGCTTGGCCAGATTCTTTCATGACATCTCCAAGAGAGCCTGTAAATTCTACATGTCCTTTACCTTCCATAACATTGGCCTCAACTGTAAGCATAGTACCACCCACAGATGTCCAAGCTAGGCCATTTACAACGCCTATCTTTTCTTCCTTGGATATGTGATCGTCTATAAATTTCTCACGGCCTAGGTATTTGCTGTAATTATTCATAGTAACTCTGACTGACTTCTTACCTTCTAGGATTTCCTTGACTGCTCTACGGCAAATCTTGCCAATTAGCCTTTCTAGCTCCCTAACACCTGCTTCTCTGGTATAGTTTTTGATAATTTTTTCTATAACATTGTCTGATAGGGCAAGCTCTTCATCGCTTAGACCTGTGTTTTTCATTTGCTTGGCTATGAGGTATTTCTTGGCAATGTTCATCTTCTCACCCATGGTGTAACCTGATAGCTCGATGATTTCAAGCCTATCGTAGAGGGCATCTGGAATTTGGTTGATGTCATTGGCTGTAGTTAGGAAAAATACATCCGATAGGTCAAAAGGTATGTCTAGGTAGCGGTCAATAAATTTATCATTTTGCTCAGGATCTAGAACTTCAAGAAGGGCTGATGATGGGTCACCCCTAAAATCAGATCCTAATTTATCAATCTCATCTAAGAGAAAGACTGGATTTTTAACCCCTACCCTGTTGATATTGGCAAGAACCCTACCTGCCATAGCTCCTACATAGGTCCTCCTATGGCCTCTAATTTCTGATTCATCTGTCACACCGCCCAGCCTCATTGAGACAAATTCACGGTTTAGGGCACGGGCTACAGACTTGGCAATGGAAGTCTTTCCCACTCCTGGAGGGCCTACAAGACAGATTATTGACCCCTTTACAGACTTATTTTTAATCCTAACGGCAATTGATTCTAGGATTCTTTCCTTGACATCTTCAAGGCCGTAGTGGTCTGTATCAAGGATTGTGCTTGCCTTTTTGATATCAAGGCTTTCCTTAGATTTTTTATTCCAAGGTAGGCCAACTACAAAGTCTAGGTAAGAAATAATCACCCCATAGTCTGGGCTCATCTCTGGTATGGATTCAAGCCTATCTAGGTCTTTGTTTAGGGATTTCTTGCTTTCCTTATCAAACTTAATCTTTGCAATCTTTTGGCGGAATTCGTCCACTTCATTTTCTGCCTGACCTGTTGTTTGGTTGAGTTCCTTCTTTAAAACATCCATCTTCTCCCTGAGGTAGTATTCCTTTTGGGATTTGTTTATATTGTCAGTTACTTCCTTTTCAATTTCTAGACCTAGGTTTTTAAGCTCGATTTCCTTATCAATTGTCCTGTGGAGAAATTTCATCCTTTCAGTAATATCAAGCTCACTTAAAAGCTGATAGTATTCCTTTGGAGAAAGGTCTAGGTGAAAGCTAATTAAATCTACTAGTCTATGGTAATTTTCAACTTCTACCATGCCATAGGATATCTCATCCATGATATCTTCGTTAATTGAGACATATTCCTTAAAATCTTCTAGGAGGAGTTTTTTGAGGGCTTGTAAGGTGTCGGTGTCTTCTTGGTTTTCTTCTAGGTATTCGTAAACTTCGACATCACTTCTTAAAAAGCCTTCTGCGACCTTTAGTTTCTCAAGCTTACCCACACCTCTTGCCTGGACAAAGACTCTAATTTCGCCATTTGGCATGGTGAAGGTTTCCTTAATGGTCGCTACTATTCCATATTCGTAAAGGCCATCTTGCTTAGGATTGTCATCGAAAATGTCCTTTTGGTTTAGTAAAAATATATCTTCGTTATTTAGCTTAGCATTTTCAACAGCATTTTTTGAGATGGACCTAGCGCAATCAAAATTAAGCATAGTAGTAGGCATTACCCAGTAGCCTCTTAAAGGCACCAATGCTAAGTTTTCTTGTGTTATTTTATATGTTTCTTTCATAAATCTTCCTTACGTTTAAAAAGGGAAATGACTAGCATTCCCCAATTTTACTCTTATTTCTTTTTGTATTCTAGCTTGCTAGGATCATCTATAGCTTCTTTGGTTACTAGAACTTCTTTTATTTCATTCCTGGATGGTATGTCAAACATCACATCGAGGAGGAGATTTTCAAGTATGGTCCTAAGGCCCCTAGCTCCTGTTTTTTGCTCTATTGCCTTTTTTGCTATAGCCTCAATAGCATCATCTTCAAAGCTTAGCTTGACATTATCAAGGTCAAACAGCTTTTGATATTGCTTGATGACTGAGTTTTTAGGCTCTTTTAGGATTCTCACTAGGGAATCTTCATCTAGGGCATCAAGACTTACTATTATTGGCACCCTACCGATAAATTCTGGTATAAGGCCAAATTTGAGCAAGTCTTCGGTATTGACTAGGCTTAGGTTTGTCTTTTCTCTTTTGGAAATATCTGCCCCGAAGCCGATGGTCTTATCGACTTGTCTTTGGTTTATAATATCTCCTATGCCTTCAAAGGCCCCACCTAGGATAAAGAGAATATTGGTGGTATTTACCCTGATATATTCTTGAGATGGGTGCTTCCTGCCCCCTTGTGGAGGGACATTGGCTTCTGTGCCTTCTATTAGCTTTAGAAGAGCTTGTTGGACTCCTTCCCCACTTACATCACGAGTTATAGATGGGTTTTCACTTTTTCTAGTAATCTTATCTATCTCGTCTACATAGATTATTCCAATTTCAGCTGCTTCTATGTCGTAATCAGCTGCTTGGACTAGTTTTAGGATAATATTTTCTACATCCTCACCCACATAACCTGCTTCGGTAAGGCTTGTAGCATCTGCTATAGCAAATGGCACATTTAGCTTTTTGGCTAGGGTTTGGGCAAGGAGGGTCTTACCAGAACCTGTTGGTCCAAGCATTAAAATATTTGATTTTTGTAATTCTACATCCGTATCTTCAACATTGGATGTAATTCTTTTGTAGTGGTTGTAGACTGCTACTGATAGGGTTTTTTTTGCTTCTTCTTGGCCTATTACATATTGGTCAAGGTAGTCTTTGATCTCCCTTGGTTTTGATAGTTCAAAATCAAAGGCAAAATCATTCATAGCATTTTCTTCACCCTCGATAATTTCTGAGCAAAGTTCCACGCATTCATTGCATATATAGCCATTTGCTCCGGCAATTATCCTCTTTACTTGGCTAGAATCTTTACCACAAAAAGAACATCTCACTTGCGTTTTGTCCATTTCTGCCATATTACTTATTACTTTCTATAACTTTATCTATTAGACCATATTCTAGGGCTTCTTGTGCACTCATGGCAAAGTCCCTGTCTGTATCTTTCTCTATTTGGGCAAGGTCTTTGCCAGTATTTTCTGCTAGAATCCTATTAAGGTTAGCCTTAATTTTTAGGATTTGCTCAGCTTGGATAACTATATCTGACGCTTGACCTTGGGCCCCACCTGATGGTTGGTGGATCATGATGTTGGAGTTAGGTAGAGAAAATCTCTTGCCCTTGGCTCCTGAAGATAGAAGTACTGCTCCCATTGATGCTGCTTGACCTATGCAGATTGTTGATACATCTGGCTTGATGTAGTTCATTGTGTCATAAATTGCAAGGCCGCTTGTTACAACGCCGCCTGGGGAGTTGATATAAAAATGTATGTCCTTGTTTGGATCTTCACTTTCTAAAAATAGAAGTTGGGCAATTATTATATCACTTACCTCATCACGTACCTCTCCAGATAGGAAAATTATCCTATCCTTGAGAAGTCTTGAATATATATCATAGGCTCTTTCGCCTCTGTTTGTTTGTTCTACTACTGTTGGTACTAAATAATTTTTAGCTAACATAAAGCCTCCTTTATAAGGATTTTCCTTATATTCAGCTTAAAACTAGGTTAATTATTTTGCTTCTTTGTTTTCCTCTACGTGTTTGAGGTATTCTTCATGAGGAAGAGCCTTAGCCTTACTTACTAGTAATTCTACAGCCTTTCTTCTCTTGATATTTTCTTCTAGAGTCTCATCAGAAACATTTTTAGCAAAGATTTCTTTGAATTTTTCAAAGTCATCTACACCGTAGTTTTTAGCTGTTTCTTTTAATTCTTCTTCTTTTTCTTCATCAGATACTTCGATGCCTTCTTTGATAGCTAGCTCATCTATTACAAGATTTGCCTTAACTCTAGCTTCAGCAGCTTCTCTATATTGGTCACGGATAGCGTTGATATCCATCTTTGTCATTTCAATATATTGAGAAAGTGTTAGACCCATTTGTTGAAGTCTTTGATCTAGATTTTGAAGATCAAAGTCGATTTCTCTGTCTACCATTGATTTTGGAGCGCTAACTTCACTTACTTCTACTAGGGCTGCTACTGCTTGGTTTTGCATTTGGCTTTCAGCAAAAGATTTCTTATCATCTGCTAGCTTTTCTTTTAGGTTGTTTTTAAGTTCTTCAAGTGTATCGAATTCTGAGATGTCTTTTGCAAATTCATCGTCAAGTTCTGGAAGTTGTTTTTCTGTGATTGAGTTGATTTCAACAACAAATTTAGCATCCTTGCCTTGGAATTCTTTTGCTTGGTAATCTTCTGGGAAGGTTACGTTGATTTCAAACTTATCTCCTACCTTGTGACCGATTATTTGGTCTTCAAAGCCTTCGATAAAGGTGTTTGAGCCTATTACTAGGTCATAGTCTTCTGCCTTGCCACCTTCAAATTCTTCATCATCTAGGTAGCCATCAAAGTCTATATTTACCTTGTCACCTTCTTTTGCTCCCCTATCTTCTACTGAGATAAGTCTAGCATTTTCTTCTTGTTGGTGAGATAGTTCGTGGTTTACATCTTCTTCAGTTACTTCACCAGATACTTCTTCTATTACAAGATTATTGTAATCACCTAGGACTGGATGTGGTTTTGTTTCTACTTCTACCTTGAAGGTGATGTCTTTGCCTTCTTCGATATCATCTAAGTCTACTGATGGTTGGTCGATTACTTCTAGACCTAATTCTTCTACTGCCTTTTCGTATGGTTCTGGGAATACTATTTGGATAGCATCATCGTAGAAGATTTCTGGGCCGTACATTTTTTCAAGAACTCTTCTTGGAACATGGCCTGGTCTGAAACCATCTATTCTGTATCTTTTCTTATTTCTCTTATATACTGTGTCAGTTGCTTTTTTAAAGTCATCATAAGCTACATTAAATTCAAATTTAGCTATGTTATTTTCGTGTGATTTTAATTCTGTCATTTTCTCCTCCGTGAAAGTTCATACTCATTGAAATAATATACTACATTTTTATCTAGCTAGCAAGAAACTAGCCCATTTCTCTTATAAATTTAAGGATTGCGGACTTATTATTAGGAAGTTTTTCCTCAAGAACATTTTCTTCTATTAATTTAAGCAAATCGCCCAAGGCCTTGCCTTCTTTGTAACCGAGTTTTATTAAGTCCTTGCCATTTACTGCTAAATCCGACCTTTTAAGGACCAGGTCCTCTTTTTCTAGATTTTTTAAAAGCTCGTGGGCCTTATTTATATTTGCTAGGTCCTTGTGGACTGTTGCAAGCTTATCAGCCTTTTGCAAGTCAAGGAGCCTTAAGAGGTCTTCCTTGCCAAGTTTTCTTAGAAGCCTTTTGATAGACTTTTCTGTATAGATATTGGCCGCATCCATATGCCTTCTAATAAGGTTTTCTACAGATCCTATAAGCTTTTTGGAATATTTTAAATCTCTAAGCCTTGCAATGGCAAGGTCTGCGGACAAGTCTTGGTGACCAAAAAATCTACCATTGCCCTTTTCATCAAGAAAAAAGCAATCTACCTTGCCTGTATCGTGAAGGATGGCGGCAAGTCTTGTTATTAGGTCTTTTTCTGTATTTCTTAAGACTTCTAGGCTGTGTTCATAGACATCTAGGTAGTGGTGGGGCGAATGTTGGTCAAATCCGATAGTTCTATATAGTTCTGGGAAAATCTTAGCAAGTAGACCCAATTCTTCTAAGAGTCTTATCCCATAAACTGGATTATCAGCTAGCAAAATTTTATTTATCTCACTTGCAATTCGCTCTTTTGAAATAAATCCAATATTCGCTTGTTTTTCTATTATGGCCTTTTTTAGACTATCCTCGATTGTAAAATCAAGACAAGTTGCAAACCTAACTGCCCTAAGGGCCCTCAGGTAATCTTCTTCAATCCTCTCTTTAGGATTACCCACAGCTCGTATTATCTTGTTTTTTATATCAGTCCTTCCGTCAAAAGGGTCGATTATTTCTCCACTCCTTTTAGCCATAGCATTTATGGTAAAGTCCCTGCGGGCCAAATCTTCATAAATATCATCAGTAAAGGATACAGCTACAGGCCTTCGCTTATCTAAATAGATTGAGTCGGACCTTAAGGTTGTTATCTCATACTCATCAAATCCTGCAAGAACTTTGATTGTTCCAAACTTCTTGCCAATATCAACTAGGGTAAAATCCTTAAAGACTTCCTTAATCTCATCTGGCCTTGCAGTCGTTGCTATGTCAACATCTGATGAAGGCTTTCCCATTATTTCATCTCTAAGGCAACCTCCCACAAGATAGGCTTTAAAGCCAGCTTCTTCTAGGCTTTTTAAGATAAATTCCTTATTCATCCTCGGAACTATCTTTCTTATTTACATCTATCCTGTAATTTATCACATCTTCCCCATCATAAACTTCTACACCATCTGGTAAATCTAGTTTTACTTCTCCGGATTTGCTGGCCTTGATGTTTGATACATTTACTGGGAAGGTTGAGATTTTACTTATATTTTTAAGGCTTTGGCCCTTTATTACAATCTGATCAGGCCTTAGGGTCTTAAGGCTTGCTTGATATCCCTCGGCAAGTTCACCCCTTACCTTTAGTTCTACCTTTACTTTTTTTGTTTCATAAACTAGGAAGGAAAGGTTGATATCCTTATGGTCTAGGTCAACTCCTTCAACTGTCTTTCCGCCCTTATCAAGGACATTGACATTTACATTATGAATTTTGCCATCCAGATATTCGGCATCATTGATGTAGGCTTCGATTCTGTCGACCTTATTTATTATGGATTCTGGTCCTGAAATCTGTATTTCCTTTGGCCTTTGTTCATTTACCTCGACAAGTTTGCCATCTTTCAACTTATCATCTATGACAATATTTACCGGCATTGACTTTGTGATTATCCTTTGGATATTAAGGTTTATACTCTTTGGGTCTATGTGATCGACATAGATTCCTGTTGGAGTATCAATGTTTACATCGAGGGAGTTAATACCTTCTTTGACATTTGCAACATTTATTGAGGCTTGAATATCAGATTGGTCAAGGCCTATAAGGTTATTTCTAGATCCTGTTAACCTGACTGATACAGTGTTTGCCTCATCCTTGCTGACAATGGTGTAGCCATTATCTTCAAGCTTATCCTGGTTTTGTATAATAAGCGGAAGGTTTCTAAAAGTCCTATTTGCTGTTGGATTGGTTGAAGTTGTGACAAAGGTCCACATCACTACAGCCACTATAATTGATAGGATTATCAGTTTATTATCGCTTTTATCGTCAAATTTTTTGAGTTTTTCTAGAAAGCTATTCATCTTTTTTTAGCCCCTTTTCGCTGATTTCATTTCTTAGTCTAATTGTTAGAGATTCTTCATCAAAATATCTGTTGATTACACCATTTTCAGCTACAGATATATTGCCTGTCTCCTCTGAAACTATGATTACAACCGCATCAGACTTTTCTGTAATACCTATAGCCGCCCTGTGCCTAGTGCCAAGCTCCTTGGCAATGGTATTGGATTGGGAAAGTGGCAAGTAGCAGGCTGCTGCTGTGATTGTGTTTTTTCTAATAATAACTGCCCCATCGTGGAGAGGTGTGTTTGGTATAAAGATATTTATAAGTAGTTCACTAGAAATATCTGCCTCAAGCATGGTTCCTGACTCAATTATATCAGAAAGTCCTACTTCCCTTTCAAGTACAACTAGGGCTCCGATTTTTTGACGAGAAAGGGAGCTCATTGCAGAAACTATTTCCTTGATAGAATCCTCATTTCTCATATTTTTCTCAGATCCAAAGATAGACCTACCCCTACCAATCCTCTCAAGACCAGTCCTAAGCTCAGGCTGAAAGACTACGATAATAAATACCAAAGATACAGTTAAAAACTGGTTCATAACCCAGGAAACCGTATTTAGGTTGAGCATATCAGCAATAGAGGCGAAAATTAGGACAAAGATAAGTCCATATAAAACCTGCTCAGCACGGGTGTTTCTAAGCAAGGAAAAAAGCTTATAAACAACAAAGGCTATAATTGCAATATCAATAACATCTGTGACTCTTATTAACATAAGAGATGTAATAAAATTATCTAAAAAATTCATATTCTCACTCCTAATAATATCCTACTTCTTTTTGCTAATAAATTACACTTCTTATGGATTTTCTTTAACAAAAAAGACCCTGGCATAGGCCAGAGTCAAAATCTGTATTTATTTTATCCTAGGTCAGAAACCTTTCTTTTAGCTTTTGGCCTAAAAATCAAGCTCATTAAGACAAAGGTTAGGGCAAAGGCAAGCATTATTCCCATATTTGGCAAGATTGTGCTTAGGGCTGGATTTTCTATTAGCATATTATTATTTTTTATATAATAATAAGAAGGTAAGATTTTTCCTATATTTAGGGCAGTCTTTGACAAAAATTCCTGAGGGACAAAGGCTCCGCACAAAAATGACGAACCCAAGCCCACCACCTGCATGATAGCCGACATTATATTTTCACTTACTATAAGATTTGCAAGCATAACAGCCATGGCTACGACAGTAATGGTAAAGATCAAAGAGTTTAAGATCATGAGGTTGGTGTGACTTGCCTTAAAATCGTACTTGTAGATTAGGGCAAAAAGAATGACATAAAATAGCCAAACTCCGATGCCTGTCACTATATGGCCCAGGATTAATTCCAAATTCATCCTAGCCTTTGGCATGGCAGAGACCTCATTTCTCATGGCAATAGTAGATTTCTTATAAATTTTAACTATAGTTGAAACTATAAGGATTACTTGTGATAAGATAAGATAATTTAAAAAGTTAAAATAAAAGAGGGAATCATCCTTGTTTTTAACCTTATTCTTATCCTTTAAATCCACTTCTATCTTCTTATCCAAATCCTTACTTGCAAAGTCAATTGCTTGAGCTTTCTCAAAACCTGCCCTTTCATAAGAAGCCACCTGGTTTAAAAACTGGTTGATATTCTCCTTTACAGCCATCCCATACATATCATTTGGGGCGTTTTTAAAATCTATCTTCCTAGTTTGGTCAAAATCTTTAGGAATCACGACAGCTGCGTTTATCATCTGGTAAAAGAGCTTATCTTCAGCTAGGTCTTCATCCATTTCCCTTATCATTGTGTTTTTATCAAGATAGACTACTAAGGCCCTAGATAAATCAGTCTCAGCCTCATCATTTATGTAAATATCAGGTTTTACACTTACATAAAAATCTCTCTTAACAGACCTTGTCGAAAAAATCATAAGGAGGCCAAAGATTAATGAGTAAAGGATTATAGCAAATTTGTGGCCTGCTGCAAGCTTAAAATAATTTTTAAAGACTCTCATATTCTTTACCTCGCATAAAATACATAGATACTAAGATTAGGGCCAGGGTCACCAAACCAAGATAGATTATATTTTGATAAAATCTACTGGTCTCTTCATAATAATAGAGGGCATAGATAGCATCTGTTACAAGAGCTACGGGATTAAGCTTATTAAGTATAGGGATATTTTCTTCAACTATAATCTTCATCTCAGACATCATCATGCCTGCCAAAAAGCTCATAAGCATAGAAAGAGCTATGCCTAGATTTATCTTAAACTCGATTGACTTTTTATTTGAAACGCCGATAAAAATCCCAAAGACAATGCCTGTAAGGGATGAAAGCAGACTTAGAAGGACTAAAAGTCCCATCCTATCCCCAAAGTCAATCCCGATCACTTTTTTCAAATAGCCTATAAAAATTAGGGTGATTGCAAAATTTATTAGCCAGCTTGCTAGGATTGATGCGCTTAGGGCTCGGCTTTTTCTAAGTGGAGATATGGTATTTCTCTTGGCATTTACAGATAAATTTGCCTCATATTGGTAGATTACGAAAAGCCCCCACATATAGCCATAGATTGTTGTCATGCCAACAAGGGTATAAAAAAAGGTATTTATCGGGTCCATGTTTTTTCTGGACTTATCATTTATAAAATCATCCACTTCCAAGACCTTGATAAGGTCTGCCTTAGGATTTTCTGCCATGATCCTTTTTACCATTTCAGATTTTTGCAAGTAGGCATTTAGAATTGTCTCTACTATGGTCTGGCTTATGCCTGATTTATTGGCATAAACCCTATCAAGGCTTTCTACATAGACCTTGACCTTGTCATTTTGATCTAAGATATTTTTGTCAGTGGCTTTATGGACCTTAAAATAATCCTCATCCTCCATCTGGTCTAGGAAATTTTTGAAATTCTCATCAGCTAGCAAGCTCTCATTAACACCTATATCTATCCTTTCAAATTTGTCCTGAGTGGACAAATTGCCAAAGGCTAGCTTAAATAAAATCGCCAAAAGAAAGGGGAAAATCAAGGCCCAAAAGACCATAGCCCTTTCTCTAAGGAGATATTTGAGTGTGTATTTAAATGAATGCAAAAACATACTAATCCCTCAAATCCTTGCCAGTAAGCTCTAGGAAAACATCGTTTAGGCTTGGTTTTTCTACGCTTATTGACTTATATTCTATGTTTCTTTCTTCTAGGAAGGTCATGAGTTTTACTAAATTTTCATCTCCCTTGGAGAAGTTTAGCCTTAAGATATTATCCTTGTAGTCAAGGCTTATTAGGTGGTCAAGGCCCCTTAGGTCTTTAAGGATTTCCTCACCTATATTACTTGCCTCAAGGCTTATCTTTTCTGTAAGGTCAATCATATCCTTAAGCTCTCTGGATGTGCCCTTGGCAAGGACCTTACCCTTATCGATTATGACTATATCATCACAGAGAAAGTCTACCTCATCCATATAGTGAGAGGTATAGATTATGGTTGAGCCCTCTTGGTTTAGTTTTTTGATTCCCTCAAGGATGTTATTTCTTGACTGAGGATCAACGGCCACTGTCGGTTCATCTAGGATTATGATATCAGGCCTATGTGCTATCCCGCAGGCTATATTTAGCCTTCTTAAGAGACCGCCAGATAGTTTTCTTGGCTTAAATTTTTTAAAGTCATTTAGGCCCACTAGGTCTATGGCCCTCTGGACAAGGTCTTTTCTCTCCTTCTTATCCCTTATATAAAGTCCGCAAAAATAATCTATATTTTCATAGACGCTTAGCTCGTCATAGACTCCCACATCCTGGAAGACTACGCCGATTTTTTCTTTAATATCATAGGCATCTGGCCTCATTTCCTGGCCATAGATTTTGACACTGCCCCCATCTTTTTTAAGGAGAGATAGGATGCAAGAAATTGTTGTCGACTTGCCAGACCCATTTGGGCCCAAGAGTCCCAAGATTCTTCCCTTTTTGACATCTAAATCAAGGCCGTCAAGGGCTTTTACTTCCTTATAATTTTTAACAAGCCCCCTTACTTCTATGAGATTTTCCATTGCTTTGCCCTCCTATATTCTTATACTTATATCAAACCTCCAATGATATATACTTGTAAAATTTATGTAAAAACCATGTAAAAAAACCGCCAATGGATTCCCATTGGCAGCTTTCTTTAAAGTTTCATTGAGTTTTGTCTGCGTCTTAGTCTGGTGATTGTGGCCTTTTCGTCGATTTTAACCATTGACATGTCTATTACTGTGTCCTTTTTGATATCTACTATTGCTTCTGTATTTGATGTTATAAGACCTATTGGAAGGAGGTCTTCATTTAGGCACCTGTCATGGCTGGTTAGCTTTCCAAAGACCCTGTCAGAGCCGATTCCTTCAAGCTTTTCACCCTTTTTGATATCCCTTTTGGCTACTGTTACAGTATCTGCTACCTGGCCATGAATTGGAGCAATAGATGGCTCATTTTCTACTACTGCATCATAAATTGTGATTGGAGCTTCTAGACTTGTTAGGTGGTAAGGTCTATACAATAAATAGTTTGGACCATCGCCAAAACCTAAGAATTTCATAAGATCTCTTACATCTTCCTGATCGCTTGTTACTATTATAAAGACTCCTGGAGCCATGCCTGGTGAAAAGTCAACTATTCCATAAGAGTTTAATACTCCACCATCAGCCTTAAGTTTAAAGTCTTCTACTGCCCTTTCCGGACTTGTTGTAATGCCGTGGCAACCAAAGGTATCTGGCAAAAATCCTAGGGCATTGCAGACAGCATTTAGCTCAATCATTGTATTTGTACCATCTACAAAGCTTGTTAACATTCTAGGAGATAAGCCTTTTTTCTTAGCTTCTTCTTCAAGAATTTCCGCTGTTGCATAGTTATCAAGTGGGTTGTTCTTGCCTTTTGCAGCTACTAGGACTTTTAGGCCCATGCCGTAGGCATTGTCTACTAGGTCAATTATTGCACCTGGCTCATCACCAAGGATGCCAGTATAAACAACTCCAGCCTTTTTTGCCATATCGTGTAGGACAGGTCCAACAGTCGCATCACATTCTACATTGAAACTAATCATATGTTTGTGGTATTGGATTGTTTTTCTGGCAATAACTGCCCCAAATGGTGGGTTGCCAGTACAGTCAACAACTGCATTTATCTGTAAAAGCTTATAGGCTAGTCTGTGGTTGGTTGATACTGCTACAAAGCCCTTTTCTAGAACCTCATAACCCTCGTTATAGTCATCTGTGTAGATGATCTTATCCTCGCTAACACCAGCCTGAACTAGGGCTTTTATAGCCTTTCTAGGATTCCTATCTACTACTAGCTTTACTTCCATGGCATCTATCTTTGATAGCTGGCTTATAAGAGAAGCCCCCATCTTGCCACAACCGATTATGGCTAGTTTGATGCTTTCTCCATTATCTTTCATTTCTCTTAGATTTCTATTTATCTTTAACATCTATTTCTCCTTTTTAAACAAAAACTAGTTTTTGTTTAGGTAGTCGGCACAAGCCTTTGCGCTTGAATATGCCCACTGTATATTATATCCCCCACAGGCCCCATCCACATCCAAAACCTCGCCTATAAAGTATAAGTCTTTTATATTTTTGGACTCAAAGGTCTTGGGATTTACAAATTTTGTATCAATTCCCCCAATTGTAACTTGGGCATTTTCCACATCATTTATCTCTTTTATCCTAAATTCCAAACCTTTAAGGCTTGCGGTGATTTTTTTAAGGTCCTTAGCACTTAAGGATTTTGCCTTGATATCTTCTCTAAGACCTGTGTTTTTTACTAGGTCAAAAATAAGCTTTTCGTTTATAAAGCCTGTCAAAAGCTCTCTAAGGGTCATATCTTTATATTTTCCCGCAAGAGCAGATAAAATATCCAAGACTTCCTTAAAATCATAGGCACTTAACAAGTCTAATTGTACCCTAATATCACTATTTTTAAACAGACCGTAGGAAATTTGGTTGGATAAATCAAGGATGGCTGTTCCTGTTAGGCCGTAAGGCTGAAAGATTACATCATCAGTAGAAGAGTTTATAAATTTACCGTCAATATATAAGCTCGCCTTGGCTGTGACCCTGACCCCCTTAGCTCTCTTTGAGAGAGGGTTTTGGCACTTATAATTGGTAATAGCATAGGAAAAATCTCTTAGGGAGTGGACTTTTTTAAGGATTTTAAAAATCTTGCCATCTGACCCACTTCCAGGTAGGCTCTTCCCTCCACTGGCTATTACAAGCCTATCGTAGGCATATTTGGCATCTTTTGTGATGACAAGTTTTTTCTCAAAGTCAATATCAAGGACATCTTCCTCAAAGATAAATTTGCCATTCGCCCTCATAAATAAGATATCCCTCACAGTTTTTGAGCTAAGGGTTTGGGGATAGCACCTGCCTGATGGAAGATTTGTAGTTAGGATTCCTAGGCTGTTAAGGTAGACGATTAAATCCTTGTTATCATTTGTCCTTAGGGCATAGGAGTAAAAGCCCTCATTGGATGAAAAATAAAAGTCATCTGAAAGATTGAGGTTGGTGAAATTACACCTGCCATTGCCTGTGGCTAAAAGTTTCCTGCCAGCTTGGTCATTTTTATCAAGGATTAGGAGGTCTTTTTTATAAAGACCTGCAAAAAATAGGCCAGCCGCCCCCGCCCCTATTAGGATTGTCTTCATAAATCTTCCAAGACCCTTCTGATGGTTTCCTTTTCCTTGTAAGGAGTTTTTTCATTGCCATGAAGTTTGATGAAATCTTCCTCGCCCTTGCCAAGGCAAAGGACATAATCGCCAGGCTTTGCCATTTTTATAGCAGATCTTATGGCGTCTTCTCTGTCTTTTACAAGACTATAGGCCCCGTAATTTTCCCTAAAGCCTGCTACTATATCTTTTGAAATATTTTCGTAGGTGTCAAATTTAGGATCGTCAGTAGTAATCATGGCATATATGTCAAAATCTGATACGGTCTTGCCAATTAGGGCTCTAAATTCTTCATTCCTATCGCCCTGGATACCAAAGACTGCGATTTTCTTGGCATCTTCTGGCAAGGATTTAAAAATCTCCTCATAGGCCCTTGGTGTGTGGGCAAAGTCAACTACTAGGTTTATACCAAGGTCATTGTCTATATATTCAAACCTTGACCCAACTCCTGGGAAATCTGTTATGACTTTTGCTATATCTGTAAGGCTTGCTCCCATCATCTTTAGGGCTGCGATGGCTGCAAGGTTGTTGTAAAGCTCAAAGTCTGCTATTGTGTTAAGCTTAAATTTTACCCCGTTAATGCTAAAGGTCATGGTTTTTTCTGATTTTTCTATATCTACCGCCCTGATATTGGCTGTATCAGATTTGCCAAAGCTTATGGCATCTGGGAAGATGCTTAGAGCTTTTTGTCCCCATTCATCATCGGCATTCACTATCTTTATTTCCGAGTTTTCAAGCAAAATCATCTTTGCCTTAAAATAAGCTTCCATGGTCTTGTGATAGTCTAAATGTTCTGTGGAGAGATTGTTAAAGATACCGACCTTAAAGTTAATCCCAAAAAGTCTGCCCTGGTCAAGTCCATGACTTGATGCCTCTAGGGTTAGGTATTTAATTTCCTTTTCTAAACATTTATTTAAAATCCTATTTATCTCTGTGATATCTGGAGTTGTATTTGAGGTAGGGATTATCTCTCCTGCCACATTTGCCCCATCTGTACCTATATTTGCACAAGGACCAAAGAGCCTTTCAATAAGATAGGCAACGAGTTTGCTAGTTGTGGTCTTGCCATTGGTTCCTGTTACTGCCACAAGGTCCATCTTTCTTGATGGGTAATCTGATATTATATTTGAAAGTTTTGCAAAAATTTCCCTTGGATTTTCCACTCTTATATAGGTGACATTTGGTATAAATTCCACATCTTCTGAGTGGACAATGGCACATGCTCCATTTTTTATGGCATCAGCTATATATTTATGGCCATCAAAGATTGACCCCTTTACTGCCACAAAGATGAAGTCTCTTTCTACCTTTAGAGAATTGTTAGTAACTCCCTTTATGAAAGTATCGTGGCCCATTCTTAGGCTTTTATATTCAATTTTGCTTAAAATCTCGCTTAATTTAATCAATGTAGGATATAACCTTTCCTTTCTATGGCTTCTCTAATTTTTTTGACATGGTCCCTGCCATTGGTCTCTAGGGTTAGCTCTACATTTATATTCTTAAATCTAGATGCTTCCTTGAAGCCGTCGTGTTCTATTGATATTATGTTGGCCTTAGTTGATGTAATTAGGGTGAGTAGCTCATTTAGCTTGCCTGGAATATTAGCGATTTCTACATCTATCCTTGCTATTTGGCCAATTTCATATAGTCCCTTATTTATAAGTTGGCTGATAAAAGACATATCGATATTGCCGCCGCTTACCAGGCAGACTACGTTTTTGTTAAAAAAGTTTAGCTTATCAAGAGCTGCTAATGGGAGGATTCCTGATGGCTCTGCTATTAGTTTGTGCTTTTCAATTAGCTTTATAAATGCCATGAGGATTTCCTCATCTGTTACTGTAATCCAGTCATCTACCACATCCTTGCAGATCTCGTAGTTTAGATCACCTACTCTTGCAACAGCTGTACCGTCTGCTATGGTATCTACACCTTCAAGGGTTACGATTTCGCCTCTTTTTATAGATTCTTTCATGGACCTGGCTGAATATGGCTCAACACCTATTACTTTTATAAGTGGTGATATTTGCTTGATGCATTTGGCAACACCTGATATTAGGCCGCCCCCACCTACTGGCACTATTACATAATCTACGTATTTGAGTTCATCAACTATCTCTAGACCAATTGTACCCTGGCCCTCGATTACGTCGAGGTCATCAAAAGGTGGAATAAAAGTGTAACCCTTTTCCTCAGCTAGTTTTAGAGCGTGTTCCTTACATTCATCAAAACTTGCCCCATGTAAAACTACCTCAGCCCCGTATTTTAAAGTCCCGTCGACCTTGATCATTGGAGTATGTTCTGGCATGCAGATTACAGCCTTCATTCCAAGTTTTTTGGCAGAAAATGCTACACCCTGGGCGTGGTTGCCAGCTGATGCTGTAATTATTCCCTTAGCTGCCGCCTCCTTATCAAGCTTAGATAGCTTGTTATAAGCCCCTCTTAGCTTAAATGATCCTGTTTTTTGAAGGTTTTCTGGCTTTATGTAAACGTTGTTATTGCATCCTTCAGAAAAAACTTCGGAATAAATCAAATGTGTAGGGTTTGTTACTTCACTAACTCTTGCTCTTGCTTTTTCAAAATCAAACATAATATATCCTTTCATATTTATTGTATATTTTTATTATAACATGTATTTTGACATTTTTTAAGTTAAGTGTAAAATCTAGTCAAGATTTGTTTAAAAGTAGGGAGAAAATACAGTGAAGAAGATTGATAATATTAAAATTTATACAGGAACATTCATCCTAGGCATCCTAATCTTAGCTATTTGTTTTATCTATAGATATTCATACATAGATATTTTAGGCTTTAAAAGGCCCCTTGCCCTGGCCAGTGTAATTTGTGCAGGCCTTGGGATATTAGGAAGTCTTATTGGCCTTATAGATGGGGTAGATAAGCACTTTAGGTCACCAATTTTAGGGCTTATCGTCCTTAACCTTGTGCTGATTTTTACCTATCCCATCCTAATAAGCCTAGAAAAGGCCCTAGCCCCTGTGGCAAGTCCATACAAGACCACATCGCCTGAAATCGCTCAGTCTACAAAGTTTAAATCTGACTCATCCTTCATAATAGAGGGTAAGCTCTATCAATTCCCGCTAAAACTAAAAAATTTCACCCAAAATGGCTTCACCTATTCAACCAAGGATGAAAATGGCAAAATCATAGCCACAATTTCACGAGAAGGAGATTCCTACAATCCAAACCCTACCTGGTTTACAGATGGGGTAAATAACGAAGTCTACAAGGAATTTTACCTCCTGGAGGCCTACTTTAATATGGACCTGGATTCTATAGAAAATAAGGAAATTAAAAGTCTTAAGGCCTCAGTTATTAATAACAACAGGGACTTTGAAGTAAGGGGAGTAAAGCTAGAAGATTCTATCTATGATCTTCAAAACAGGTTTAAGGATGAACTTACAGAAGATCCAAATAATCAAAATGCGACTATGAAGGCCTACTACCTAGGGGCAAGTGATGGCTACAAGATAAAATTAGAGACCCTAAATGGCATAGTCCAATCCATAGAAATCTACAAAGAGTCTGACCTTTAGGGCAGGCTTTTTTCTTGGAGTATAATAGAAGAAAGGAGTATCAGCAAATGGAAATAATCGAAAAAAGTCTCATAAATTTATTAAAAAATGACTACAGTAAGTCTGGTAAAATCTCAAAAGAAAAGCTCTACGCCAAGACATATGCCTATGATGAGAACCTAATCCGCCTACTTTTATCGGATAAGCTTATAAGGGATAAGTTTTTTGTAAAAATAGATCAGACCTATATTTTTAAGCTCAATGAATTTTTAGATTTTATAAATAACCACGACCTAGTCTGCTCAAAAGAAGAGATAATAGATGATATAGGATATTTTTTCTACCCCTATGATTATGAAATAAAAATCGACGAGATCCCAACATCTTTCCTTGATAATATCTATCTAGAAAATTCTTCATGGATAGATTTTAAATTTCAAACCAAATTTCTTGTAAGATACAAGTCAAAGGATGAGAATAAGGAAATAAGAGAGCTTGGTCAAATCAAAATCTACAGGGAAGCTGATTCCTTTATAGATACATCCAAGGAAAATCCAATCAAAACTAGGACCTTTGACCTCTTAAGGGAAGACTTTGGCCACTATAGGGAAATTATAAAAATAAGTAATAATCTTACCGGCTATATTTCAGTCTTTGCAGACCCTTCTTATTATATAAGCTTGACAGAAAATCTGGGCAAGGATAAGACCAAAAAGGTTCTTGAAGGCCTAAATGACCTAATCCTTAAGAACACTTCCTATTTTGATAATAAGAATATGGGCTACCACACCCTAATCAAGGACTCCCTCCTTAGGGAATTTGATGGTTTTAGCCTATCCTTCCTAAAGATTGCTAATGTCTTAAATGATTTTTACGGGCCTTATAAGCTTATAGATATATTTGCCAAGGTAAACGAAAAAATAAAAACCGCCAGGTATAAGGAAAACACCTACACCTATGAATTTGTATCCCTGGCCCTTGACCAGCTAAAAGACATAAGCCAAAGCAAGGTCAAAAGGCCTCAAAGTTTTTATAGGAAATATCTTTCTTGCCTGGAAATCGAATTTAGGGACAGCCTAAATATCTTTTCAAAGCTCAACGACTTTTACAATAAAATAGGGTCTAGTTCTGATAAATTAGCCGCATTTGAAGAAGCTATAGTCTATGATATAGATCAATTGATAGAAAAACTAACCATAAAACCCTCTGATTATGAAAATCTCAAAAAGGATAGTAAAAATTTTCGCATAGGCCATTACACTTCCCTAGACAATCTCCAATTTCTAATCGATGATAGCATAGAAGAGATCGATGAAAAATATAGAAATAGGCTAAGACTTACCAATGCTAGGATGTTAAATGACCCGATGGAAGGCAAGGCCCTATTTGAATTTTTAAACGATGGAGATAGCGACTACCTGGCCAGGGATAATAACGGAAATAATAAAATCTATCTCTTATCAGCCTCATCTGCCGCTGATAGCCTGCCAATGTGGAAGCAATATGCTGATGATACCAAGGGAGTCTTTTTAGAATTTTCTAAAGAATTTGTAAAGTCAGTCATAAATGATAAGAAAATCCAGCTTATTAAGGTATTTTATATAGGCGATGGCAAGGAAGACCCACAAAGTGCTGAAATCTACGGACTTCTTAATAAATTAAAAATGGATTATAATTTCTATCTAGAAAAGATTAAGGAGACCTACAAGCTTGGAGAAAAAAATAAGTCCGAGCTTTTAAGGGCTATAAATAACGAAATTTATTTAAAACTTGATAAAATTTCCTATTATTTCAAAAAGGACCACTACGCCTACGAAAGCGAATATAGAATCCTTGTAGACCTAGACCAGGACCAAAACAGGGGTTATTTTAAGGAAATCAAATACACTAATAGGACCTTTCCTCTGCCATTTTTAGGCACCTACCTAGAAGATTACGACCTTAAATACCAAAGACTAATCTTTGGACCAAAGGCCATAGACAAGGACTACCTAGTCCCTTACATCAAATATTGTCTGGGCAAGGATATAGAAACTGTAAATTCAAACATAAGATATAGATAAAATAAGACAAATAAAAACTAGATGACAAGGAGAATTTTCCTGCCATCTAGTTTTTTAATCTAATAATTCTTTAAGTCTGCCTGTGACCTTATAATCGATCTTTTTAAGTTCTTTTATAGATTTAACTCCCAAGAGGGCCATGACTTTTACAAGTCTTTCCCTAAGCTCTAGAAGATAATCATAGCAAGCATCGTAGCCTCCAAGGGTCAAGTATCTCAATGCTTCACCGCTTATAGCCGTCATATCAGCTCCTATTATTAGGGCCTTGGCCATATCTAGGGCATCTTTTATACCGCCTGAGCCTATGATAAATAGATCTTCTGATAGGCTTCTGGCATCGATTATTGCCTTGGCTGTTGGCACTCCCCAGGAGTAAAACTCCTTGTAGTCTTCCTCAAAATCTCTCATATCTTCAATTTCGATGAAATTTGTGCCGCCAGAGCCGGCTATGTCTACATATTTAATTCCCATATCTAAGAGGGTCTTAACAGATGCTTTTGAAAGGCCATTGCCTGTTTCTTTTACAATTATTGGGACATCTAGATTTTCATTTAAATTTCTAATATTGTCCTTCCAGCCCCTAAAGTCCCTGTCACCTTCAGGCATGAAGAGCTCTTGGGCTAGGTTTAGGTGGACTTGCATGGCGTGGGCATCAATCATGCCTGCTGCGTTTTTGAAATCATCTAGGCTTCTTTCAGCTCCTAGATTGCCTATCCTTACAAGGTCCTTATCCTTTATGAGGCTAAAAGATTCTACCGAATCTTCTTCCTCAAGACCAATGGCTTGGCTGCCTAGGGCCATTGGTATGTTTAAGCTGGCACAGATTGATGATAGGTCTTCATTTATATCAGAGCTTACCTCGCCCCCGCCTGTCATGGCATTTATCATGACAGGCATGGATATCTTTTTGCCTAGGAAGGTCACGCTTGTGTCTATCTCGTCTAGACTTAGCTCTGCTAGGGAATTATGCTCTATATAAATATCATCTAAAAGTGTTCCCCCGATAGGTTCTGTCTTTAGATAATTTTCTATATGTTCATCTTTTCTTTGTCTTCTTTTACTTGTCATCTCTACTCACCTTCTGATTGACCTTCTCCATCTATGCTTGGCATAGGTTCATATTCTATTATGTTTGATTCATTGCCTGAAGGAGCTTCCTTGGCCGGACTTTGATTTGGTTCTGGTTTGGCAGGGGTTGGTCTTTCTTCTTCTACAGGCTCTGTGCTTTGATTGTGGCTAGGTGTCTGTTCATATTCTTCTTCATGAGAATTCTGATAATTGTAGTTATTATTTGAATTATTATTGGTGTTATTTTGCCTATAGGTGTTGCTGTTATAGTTATAATTATTATTATAAGAAGGAGCTTGATTATAGACTGGAGCCTCATTGCTTGGTTGTGGCTTGGCTAGGTTTGGTATGAAGGTTTTAGTATCTGGAGTACTTTCCTCACTACTTTCCTCTTCATCGTTTGTTACAAAACCTGAGTCTTCTTCCTTCCATTTTGATAGTTTAAAGTCAGCAAAGACCTTATCTCTTATGGCCCAAGTTTCTTCTACATCTGGTATATAGTAGCTTGTGGCATTTATAGTCTCTTCATGGCCTGGAACTGTGAATGTTTCTACCTTATCTGATGAGAAAGTATCTATATTTGATAAGAGATCAGCTATTACTGACATTGGTAGGTTGGTTTTAACATATTTGATGTAGGTTGAGGCTATTGTCATCAAATTCATTTGTTTAGATTTTTTGACTGCTTGGTCTACCATGGCCTTTACAAAGTCTTGTTGGGCTCCAACCCTTCCTATATCTCCTGTTAGATAGATGTGTCTAGTTCTTAAGTACCACATGGTCTGTGTTCCATCGAAGTGGTTCATACCAGGTCTAACATGAATGCCCCACTTATCTATTTCAACGCCTTCTGGCACTTGGTAATCTACTCCACCTATGGCATCAACTATGTCTACTAGGGCCTTGTAATTTATTTGAACATAATAATCTATGTCAAGACCTAAGAAGTTTCTTAGAGTCTGGATGGTTAGCTCTATACCGCCAAAGGCATGGGCGTGATTTACCTTATCAAAGCTTGTTCTAATCTTAACCCTAGAATCTCTTGGCACTGATAAAAGCTTGATTGTTCCATCCTTGGTGTTGGCCTTAAGGAGCATTATGGTATCTGTTCTGGTAAAGTCTTCGTTATTTTCCTCACCTGCTGCCTGGTCTACACCGACCATCAAAATTAAATATTCATTGTCACTTTTCTTTACGGCATTATCTTCAAAGCCACTGCCCGCATAGGTTGGATCTGTCCTTTGGTTTAAGAAATCAAGGGCAAATTTGCTGCCTATAAAAGAAAGGGCAAAGACAAAGACGATTGCCAAAATCTTTTTTATTTTCATAATTTTCCTTTACTTGTAATCTTAGGTCATTATACCCTAAGTTCTAGGCCTGATACAGAAATTATTAAAAAGATTCCCCAAGTTAATTTTAGATCAACTTGGGGAATCTTTTATTTTACAATTTTTATTACAGATGATTTAAGATAAAGACTTCCAAAGCCTTCTACCTTGCCATCTAAGTCGTGGCCATTTACTTCTTCATCTAAAATCCTTACATTTGTGACCTTGCTTCCTTGTTTTACAACTTCAGAGCCCATCTTAAGGTCTTTGATAATTGTGGCCTTAGCACCATTTTCTATAATATTTCCTACAGCATCTCTTATTTTTTTCTCTTCTTCTACGACTGTCTCTTCATCTGACCACTCGTGAAAACATATCGGGCAAACATACATATGGCCATCTTGGTAGGTGAAATCTTCACCACAGGCTGGACATTTTGGTAAATTTGTCATTTTTTCCTACTTTCTTAATTCTTTTACTAAATTTGAAATTAATTTGAAATTAGAATCCTTGCTGTCAATGGCTAGGTCAAATAAGATTAGCTCAGTATTTACAAGGACTGCTCCCATGTCTCTTAGGGAAGCCTTAGCACCATCTTTAAGCTCATTGGTAAATGATCCAATGGCATCATCTACATAAAAAACATTTAGACCTAAATCTAGAAGGCTTCTTATAGTTTGGTAGATGCAGATGTGGCCTTCAGCTCCTGTTACTACAACATTTTTAATATCATTGTCCTTAATGAAGTCCAAAACTTCTGGAATTAGGGCATTAAAGCTTGTCTTTGGGAATATTTTCTCATCGCAAAGCTCAGCAAGTATTCTCTCATCTGACCTGCCAAGGCCCTTTGGATATTGTTCTGTGGCTATGATAGGAAGGTCATAAGCCTTAAAGGCCTTTATTAGGCCGACTGTATTTTTTGTCACCCTCTCGCCTTCTTCTACACTTGTCATTAGCTTTGGTTGGATGTCTACCACCAAAAGTAGGGTTTTACTCCTATCTGTGTAAAGGCCATCACTAGCTAGGCTATTTGTATAAAATTTGCTGTCTAATTTTCTTTCCATAAATCCCCCTGTCTTAGGTCTTTTTCCTTTAGCATCTTGTCAATTTTTGTTAGAATCTTGCCCTTGTTCTTGGCCCGGGAAGGATAAGCTATAGCATCCCTCAGCCCATCTCCTGTTAGCCTATTAATTACTATATCCTTATCCAAATGAGTGAGAATTTCTACTATAGTATCTACATAAAAATCCTCTG
Organism: Anaerococcus sp. NML200537; assembly: GCF_026131715.1. NCBI lineage: Bacteria > Bacillati > Bacillota > Tissierellia > Tissierellales > Peptoniphilaceae > Anaerococcus > Anaerococcus sp. NML200537. The sequence continues at coordinate 29,835 of NZ_JAMXSL010000020.1, forward strand.
TCATGTCATAAGAAAGGTCATTGTCCCTATAGAATTTTTCAAGCCTTGTATCCTTTTCTATATAGAGGTTGTGGATTTTGATTCCCCAGGGCCTAATCTCATTTATATAGTTGATGGCTTTTTTGTAATCATCAATATTTTCATAAGGAAGTCCTATTATCAAATGGACCAAGGTCTTAATTCCCCTGGTATGTAATTTACGAATTCCAAAGTCAAAAGTAGCATGATCATAGCCCCTATTTATAAGCTTAAGGGTCCTATCATTTACACTTTGCATGCCTAGCTCTACTATGAGAAAGGTATTCTTGGATAATTCTTCCAAAAGGTCAAGAACCTCGTCATTTAAACAATCCGCCCTGGTTGCAATGGCAAGACCTATAATATTTTCTTCTTCAAGTACACCATAGTAGATTTTTCTTAATTTGTCAATGGGCCGTAGGTGTTTGTAAAATTTTGAAAATAAGCAAGATAAGCCTCATCCCTACCTGCTTTTGACAAGCGAGCTTTCTGGTAGACTATTTGATCATGTAGGGATTTTTTCCCATAAGTCCACTCTCCCGACCCAGATTCTGAGCAAAATATACATCCATCACTTGATAAACTCCCATCCCTATTTGGACAAGTAAAGCCCCCGTCAAGTGGGAGCTTTATAATCTTTTTATTAAATTTAAGCTTCATATAGGAATCAAAATCCCTGAAGCGTTTTTTATTTATCTCCATCATCTTCCTCTAGCAAATATATATCTACGCAGGCCTTTGGCGAAATCCTCTTTTCTATGCCATCTTTTTCGATGATGGCAGTCATATCAAAAGGGTCAAATTTTACAATTTTTACCCTATCACCTATATCGATCCCCATGGACTCTGCATAATTTAAAAGACTACGCTCATCCCTTATCCTTCTTATGGTGTAGGTCGCTCCTGCCTTAGACTCGCTCATCCTCACTAGGTCGCGACCCGTGCCTTCGTTATTTATATAGATAACCGATCCGTGGGGACAATATTTAGGGTGGCCTAAAAAGTCATTTAGCTTATCTAAAAGATCATCCGGTGTGGCTGATTGGAGCTTATTTGCTATTTCGTGGACGTCTTTCCATGAATAATCCAAGGTCTCCTGGAGAAAATATTCCCAAAGTCTATGCTTAGATATTAATAGCCTTGCTAGGCTTACTCCCTTATCTGTCAGAAAATTTGTCTTATCATCCTTTATGAGGCCCTCAGTCTTGAGTTTCTTAAGCATCTCTGTGACTGATGGTGGGCTTATGTCAAGAGCTTGGGAAATATCCTTGTTGGTGATTTTATCATTTTCCTGCATCAATTTGTATATTATTGTTAGATAGTCCTCTCTTTGAGGATTGATTTTTTCCATAATTTCTACTCCTATCTAAAATATACTTCTTTATGATGATTAAAGCTAAATAGCTTGCCATATTGATTGTTGCAATCATACCTGTTATGGATACATTAAAATTAATGGCAAGATAAAAACCTATGCTTGGATTTATAATTGAAGCAAGAGTCGCTAACAAGAAAGCTTCCCTAAGACTTCTTGCAAATAAAAGAGCAATTGCAGCCGGCCCTATGAAAAATGAAATTACAATTATTGCCCCGACATTGTTAAAGGATGTAACTGCCACAAAGGATGTAATTGTCATCAGACTATAAAAGATAAGACCTGTTGAAATTCCAACAAGGGATGCAAATTCTTCATCAAAACTTCCTATCTTTAATTTCCTATAAAATATGCCGATGAAAGCTATAACGCATACTAGGCTTAAGGCCGCTTCAAGGATTGATTTTGACATCTCTATACCAAAAATTTCCGTCCTTATCATTGATGAGAAAATCACCTCGCCCATCATGACAATATCTGTATCTAGGTGGACATTTCTAAAAAATTTACTAATCAGGATGACCGCTATTGAAAATAGAAGGGGATAGACTATGGCTGTGGCATCATCTAGCTTGGCAAGTTTGAGCTTGCCAATAGATTCTATCAAAAACACAGTCACTAGGCCCATAAGGCTTGCCCCTAATATTAGAAGTGGACTATCCAAATCCCTAACTAGAAAAAAGGCCAAAACTATGCCGAGTAGGACTGAGTGGCTTATGGCATCTGTCATCATAGATAGCTTTCTTAAAACCAAAAATATTCCAAGCAGAGAACATGATATGGATGTGAGTATTAAAACTATGAGTGCATCTGTCATTACTTCCTCCTTAGAATTTTTATGATTTGGGCAAGGATGGCAAAGCTTGCCTGGATAATTATTATGGTAGGCCCTGTCGAAAACCCGCTATAGATTGTTGAAATATAAGAACCTATAAAGGCTGAAAGGGCTGAAATTACAATAGATATGGCCAAAACCCTGCCAAAGGAGTGTGAAAGCTTACTAGCTGCGAGTGTCGGTAGAACCATAAAGGATGCAATGAGAATAACCCCAACTGCCTTTATGCCCACACCTATGGTTAGGATTGTGATAAATAATACCAAGCTATCCAGGATTTTTGTATTTATATTTACCATATAAGCAAATTCCGGATCAAAGAGATAGGCCTTGATGTTCCTGTAATTTATGGCAAAAATTATCAGGGCAATAAGAAGAACTCCTCCTATTAGCCAGATGTCATCTTCCAAAAGATAGGCAGCTTGGCCGAAGATGTAATTATCTAGGCCTGCTTGCCTGGATGATGCAAAGGCTGGATTACCCTGAATATAAGACTTTAAAACAAGTCCTAGGCCAAAAAATCCCGACAAGTATATGGCCATATTTGCATCTGGGCCAATCTTTGTATTCTTGCTTGAATATTCTATCAAAAAATAGGAAAGAGCCGCAGATAGGCAGGCCCCAATCAATAGGACCCAACTAGACTTCATACCTGTTAGGATAAAGGCTAAAACTAGGCCTGCATAGGTCGAATGGCCCATGGCATCGCCGATTAGGGATTGGTCCTTGTAGACATTGATAATTCCCACAAGGCTTGCAAGACTTGCAAGGAGAATTGTCCCTATGGCTATGATTTTAAATGAGTATGAAAATAATACATCCATATTAGCCCCTAAATCCCTTATCTATCTGACTATCAATGCCATCCACATTAAGAGGACCTGAATATTGGACTCCTCCATTTAAAACTAGAAGGTGGTCAAAATACCTATTTAGACTATAGATATTGTGGTGGACTGATATAATTGTCTTGCCCTTGGCCTGGAGGTTTTTAAATTCCTTGGCTATTATCTCTTCTGTCTTGATATCAACTCCTGTGAGGGCTCATCAAGGATGTATAGGTCCACATCTTGGGCTAGGGCCCTTGCTAGAAAGACCCTCTGCTTTTGACCGCCCGAAAGTTTTGAAATTTGCCTATCCTTTAAGTCAGCTATGCCCATTTCTTCCATGGCATGGTCGATTTTCTCCTTATCTATAGCTCTTAATTTCTTAAAGGAACCCAAATAAGGGAATCTTCCCATCTTTACAACATCATAAACCCTTATAGGGAAGTTCCAATTGACCGAATCTTTTTGGGGAACATAGGCTAGGTCAAGCTTGGCATCCTTAAGGTCTTTGCCTAAAATCTTGACCTCGCCCGAGTCTTTTTTAATTAGGCCAAGAACAGCCTTAAGTAGGGTGGACTTGCCTGCTCCATTTGCTCCTACTATGGCTGTTCTTGAATTTAGGGGGATAGTGAGGTCTATCTTAGAAAGTACCTGGTTTTTTTCGTAAGAGACGGAAAGGTTCTTTACTTCAATTGCAGGTCTCATTTAAGCTTACCTACTATTAAGTCTACATTGTGTTTGTACATTTTTATAAAGGTGTCAGCTTCCCCGCCTTCTTTGGATAGGGAGTCTGAATATAGCTCTTGCCCCTCGCCTGATACTACCTCTGTTTCAAAACCTTTAGATTTTACAACATCTCTTAATTTTTCCATTCTTTCTGGATTTGTTGTTGATTCTGCAAAGATTGCCTTAATCTTGTGGTCTGCTATAAAGCTTGCTGTGTCTTCAAGGTCCTTATTTGATACTTCAGAATCTGTTGAAACTCCTTGTGGGGCTAATACTTCAATCTTATATCTTCTTGAGAAATAATTGAAGGCATCATGTGGGGTGATTAAATATCTTGACTCTTCTGGGATTTTTGCAAGCTCTTTTTTGTTATATTCATCAAGATCATCGAGCTCTTTTATATACCTGTCGTGGTTTTTGTCAATTTCTTTAATCACTTCCTCATCATCTTTATAAAGCTCTTTTAACTTGTTAGCTGTATTAGTGAAGGCCTCCTTGTATAGGTCTATATCAAACCAGAAGTGTGGGTCTACTATAGTCTCCCCATCTTGGTCCATTTGACCAATCTTATCCTTAGGGAAGGTCTCTGTTACTGCATAGCCACTTGCTTCTAGGGCATCTACCATCTTGCCTTCAAAGTGAAGTCCATGGTATAAAACTAGGTCGGCATCCTTTATCTTATTATAATCTTCAGGCTTTGCCACATAAAGGTGTGGGTCTTCGCCAGCTGGGATAATCATTGAAAGATTAGCCCTATCACCTATTAGTTCCTTTACCATATCGGCTATAAAAGTAGTTGTAGCTGTGATGTTTTTCTTTGAAGGATCTGAACTCTCTTCGCTCTTTACTTCTTCTTTTGTCTCTGCACTTTTGTCAGTATTATTTGTTTTAGCTCCGCAGCCTGCAAATACAAGTAAGGCTAAGAGGCTAAATAATATTTTCCTTGTCATAATAACTCCTTTTAAAATTTTTCTTAAGTTTATTATAACATCTTTATTTATTTTGTCAAAATATATTTTTAGGTATACCTAAAAACATATTCAAGCAAAGAAAAACCAGGAAAACTTAAGCTTCCTGGCATTTTTATTTTAATTAAAGATTTAATTCAGCTAGGTCGTGACCTGTATCTTCTGCTATTGATTCAAGGACTACCTTGCCGTCATAGAGGTTGATTCCACTCTTAAGTTCTGGGAATTTCTCAACAGCTGCCGCAAGTCCTTCCTTACCTATTGCCTTTGCATAGAGGGTTGTGGCATTTGATAGGGCGTAGGTTGATGTCATAGCTACTGCACCTGGTATATTTGCTACAGCATAGAAGATTACGCCGTATTTATTAAATACTGGATCAGTGTGGCTTGTTGCGTGATCTTTTGTGATATCTGTAGAACCACCTTGGTCTATAGCCACATCCACTACTACAGAACCTTCCTTCATTTTCTTGACTGTATCTACCTTTACAAGTTGAGGAGCACGTCTACCTGGGATTAGGACTGTAGAAATAACTAGGTCCGCCCCACTTACTGCCTCGTCTATATTTAGTGGATTTGAATAAAGGGTTTCAATCTTATCTGGGAAGAGGTTGTGAAGTTTGGTTAGGGCATCGATATTTACATCTAGAACTGTTACCCTAGCTCCCATACCTACTGCTATCCTTGTTGCTGCTGTACCTACTGTACCAGCTCCTACAATTACAACATGAGCAGGTCTTACTCCTGGCACACCTTGAAGGAGGATTCCCCTGCCACCTTCTGGTTTAGTTAGGTATCTTGCCCCTTCTTGGACAGCCATCCTACCAGCAATCTCACTCATTGGTTGAAGAAGTGGTAGCTTTCTATCCTTCTCTAGAGTTTCAAAACCAATTGCAGTTACTTTTTTCTTAAGCAATTCTTCTGTAAGCTCAGCATTTCCAGCTAGGTGGAGGTAGGCATAAAGGATGAGTCCTTCTCTTAGGTATTTGTATTCTTCCTTAAGAGGCTCCTTGACCTTGTAGATCATCTCAGCCTTCTCCCATACGTCAGCAGCCTTATCAATTATTTTTGCACCTGCTTCTTCATAATCCTCATCGCTAATTCCAGAGCCAACGCCTGCTCCCTTTTCTATTAAAACTTCATTTCCATTTTTAACTAAATCAGCCACAGCACCTGGTACTACAGCCACTCTAGATTCTTGGTCTTTAATCTCTTTAGGTATTCCTATAATCATTTTATATCCTTTCTTAATCTGTTAAACTCGTCTTTACTTCTACATTATACCGGTTTTAGGCATAAGAATAAATTCTTCTTATAATTTTTTTATAAAATATGCTAATTTCCTTGTCAATTTATAAGTTTATCGAAATAAATTTAGCGATGTTTTAGGGCTTTGCGAGTAGATTGACAAGAAAATATTTATTTTTGTAAATCATAAAAATGCGGATAAAATAATAAAATACTATTTATGAAAGGAGATACATATGAAAGATTTTTTTGAAGCAATTAATACATTTCTTTGGGGAGCCCCCCTTATTGTCGGCATTATGGGCACTGGCCTTATCTTGACTCTTGTTTTGGGCGGCCTTCAATTTAGAAAACTTGGCTTTGCCCTTAGGAATACCCTCCTAAAGGTGTTTGATAAGTCACATAAGGACCATGACGGAGATATTTCTCCTTTTGCGGCCCTTTCTACTGCCCTTGCTGCTACTGTCGGTACCGGCAATATCGTAGGTGTCTCCCTTGCCATTATCTTGGGTGGACCTGGGGCTATCTTTTGGATGTGGGTGGCCGCTATCTTCGGTATGGCTACCAAATTTTCCGAGGTAAGCCTTGCCCTTGCCTTTAGGGAAAATAAGGACGGACGCTTTGTGGGTGGACCTATGTATTACATTAAAAATGGTCTAGGAAAGGATGGCCTTGCCAAAACTTTCGCTCTTTTTGCTGGTATTGCTGTTTTTGGTATAGGTAATTCTACCCAATCAAACGCTATAGCAGGTGTCCTTAAGAGTAATTATAATATCAATCCTCTTATTACAGGCCTTATCTTGGCTATTATTGTTGGCTTTGTAATTGTTGGAGGGATCTCTTCAATAAGCAAGGTTACCTCAAAGCTTGTCCCTCTTATGAGCCTACTTTATATACTCGGTTCTATTTATCTTTTAATTTTAAATAGAGCCTACATTATTCCAGCTTTCAAGTCAATTTTCCTAGGAGCTTTTTCACCAGCTAGCCTTGGAGGTTCATTTGTGGGTCTTACTGTTAAGCAAGTTATTTCATCTGGTGTTGCTAGGGGTGTTTTCACCAACGAAGCAGGTCTTGGTTCTTCACCTATAGCCCATGCAAGTGCCTCTACTGACCACCCTTGCCGCCAAGGGCTTTGGGGAATGAGCGAGGTTTTTGTAGATACAATTATTATCTGTACCATGACAGCCCTAGTTATCCTTACTAGCCAAATTTCCTGGACATCAAGCTCTGATGCCTCAAGCCTTGTGGCAAATGCCTTTGCAGAGTCCACAAATTACGGGTCTTATGTAGTAAGTATTGGCCTTACACTTTTTGCCCTATCTACCATCATGGGTTGGGCTTATTATGGAGAAACCGCCCTCACCTATCTTTTTGGAGATAAGATTGTAATTCCTTATAGGATTTTGTATATAATCTTTGTCTTTGTTGGTGCAAATGTTGACCTGGGCCTTGTTTGGATTATTGCAAATATCCTAAATGCCTTAATGGCCCTACCAAACCTCTACGCCATAATCATGCTAAGCCCTGTAGTTAAAAGGCTTGCAGCCGACTTTTTTAAAGACCCTGCAAGGATAAGAAAATCACCTGCAGAGTATGAAGACCTCTTAAATAGAAAATAATATAGTATAATACTAGTATGATTAAATTAATTACTATTGATGTGGACGGTACACTTGTTACCCCACTTAAGAGACTCAGCAAAAAAAACATAGAAGCAATCGATAGGGCAAGGGATATGGGAGTCCATATAGCCCTAGCCAGCGGCAGGCCATATCATTCAATGGAAAAATATATAAGAAGGCTAGGCCTAAATAGAAAGGGGCATTTTACAGTCTGCCAAAATGGTTCATATATCTTTGATAATGCGACCGGCAAAGCAATTGGAGGAAATTTCCAAACTATTGATGATCTTAAAAAACTTGATGACCTAATGACTCCTTATGATGTAGAAGTATCCGCTATGGATGATATAGGTTTTTATTCAAGGCATAAAGAACCAAATTTTTATACTCAAATGGATGCAGCAATCAACCAGCTAAAATTAACTAGGATTGACTACGACAAAGTAGCCAAAGACAAGGACTTCGGTAGATTTCTGATTTTAGGCTCAAGAGCAAGTATAAATAAGGTCCTTAAAAACAAACTAAAGATCCTTAATGAAGATTATTATGCAGTCCAAACCGCACCCTTCCTCATAGAGGTAATGAACAAAAAAGCCAACAAGGGCCACGCCGTAAAGCTTATGGCAGATATGTTAGATATCACTCCTGATGAAATCATGTCCATAGGCAACGAGAAAAACGACATACCAATGCTAGAGCAAACTGGCTTTCCTGTGGCCATGGCAAATTCAGTCGATGAATTAAAAAAACACGCCAAATTCATCACCAAGTCTAACCTACAAAATGGTGTAGCCTATGCTATAAACAAGCTAATTGACAATAATTTAGAAATTTTTGCATAAAAAATGACTAAGCGAAAGTTTAACTTTTGCCTAGTCATTTTTTTCATTCTAAATAACCCATAGATCCTTTAAGGTCATTTTTAAGTTCATGTCTAATTTCTTCAAGCCTTTTTATAAGAGTTTCGAGATTTCTAAGGCTTACAACTACATCAAATTGCCTAAATCTCATCGAAGCCCTAAGGCCAATATCGGTAAATTTATTAGTCACCTTGCCCGATTCGCTCATCTTTGATGGCAGCCTTAAAAATCCTGCAAGATTTGTGTCATTATCAATATCATAAACCATGAGGTCAGCCTCAAGTTTAAGCATAGACTTTTGGACCCTGTCGATATTTTTGTTCATCTTATCAATCTTTGATCCCCTTATAAAATTGCCGATGAGATTGCCCCTAAGCCAGGAGCTTGCAGAAAAATCATATTTATTGTCAATAGACTGTAGGCTTTTTATCACAATAGCCCTAGTCTGACGCACCTTTCTTAAAATTTTATCAGTCTTAACTAGTTTTTTTTCTAAATTAATTACTTTTTCAGTCATATAGCCTCCTAGGTTCTTAAATAATTTATACCCATTTTTTGGAATTTGAACAAAATTTTATGATTAGTATAATTTATATGTATTTAGTAAAAGAAATGAGGAAAAAATGGCAGATATTTTATACTATAAATCCCACCTAAATAGTGATTTTGATAAATTTAAGCAAATTTGTGACTCTCACGATGTAAATATAATAGAAGTAGACGAAAAGGAAGTAGACCACCTAGTTGGCTACCTTTTAGGTCTTGAGGGCTTTGATGAAAGCAAAAAGGAAGTAATAGATGAAGAAGCAAATATCGACTTTGACTTCATCCTATTTTCTAATTTTGACAATCAAAAGATGTTTGATGTAATCGATGCCCTTAGAAATAATCAGGTCAATGTACAACACAAGGCAGGAGTTACAGAAAATAATATCAAGTGGTCCCTAAGAGAGCTTTTAATAGAAAATGACAGGGAAGCAAGGACTATGGGCCTAATACACAAGATAAATGGCCAATTAGAAAAGCCCTCAGACCTTAAGGAAAAATATGGTGAAGATGCCAAAACCAAGGCCCTAATCGATGAAATTAAGGCCTTTTTCAAGGATTCATCTATCTTTAGCATAGAGATGGCCAAGACCTACTACCTAAAATTATTAGATGAAAATATAAGGGTAGAAAACGAAAATAAATAATCACAAGAAAGGTGATGTTGCAGAATAGTTAAATCTATTCTGCAACATCACTTTTTTTCTCGGATATTTGTATTAAGTAATTTAATTATATAGAGATTTTTAAGGTGGGAATAAATTTTTCCACATTTTCCTTA
>NZ_JAMXSL010000021.1:0-39442 GCF_026131715.1 Anaerococcus sp. NML200537
CTTTTATTACTTTTTTCTTTAATTCTAAACTATATTTTTTCATTGCAGCCTCTTTTCTAGCTACAACTTTTGGGGAGTCCTACACCATGCGGAAGGTCCCTTGGGCCTCCCCTTGGAACGAAGATTCAATTGTAAATAATTATATAATATTAAATGGTGATAATACGAAGAAAAATACCATATGATATTGTATTACTAAAAGAAGAAGTCTTGGCTCTCCCCCTTTGGCGAAGTCATCAGCTTGATGACAACAATTTATTATGTGATAAAATAACGAAGAAAAATAGTAAATAAAAATATAACATTAAATTATAAAGTAATAAAAAAGGGGTCATTAGGGGACAAAAGTCCCCTTAAGCTATCTCGCTTTCGCTCGAGTGCTCCGCACGGGTCCTCTCCGAGCCGGACGGGCTTATTTATGATATGGTTCCCCACTTATTATCCTATGGGCCCTATATATCTGTTCCATTAATATCACCCTCATTAGTTGGTGGGGGTAGGTCATTTTGCCGAAGGAGATTCTGTTGTCAGATCTTTTTAGGATGTTTTCTCCTAGGCCGTTTGATCCTCCTATTACTAGGACTAGGTCTCGACCGGATCCTTGGATTTTTTCTTTTTGGATTAGTTTGGCGAAGGCTATGCTGTCTAGGGCTTTTCCCCCTATTTCTAGGGTGATGACGTAGGAGTCTTCTTTGATTTTCGCTAGAATTTTTTCGCCTTCTTTGTTTTTGATTTGGTCTATTTCCTTGTCTGATAGGTTTTCTGGGGCTTTTTCGTCTGGTACTTCTACTATTTCTACTTTGTTGTAGGCTTTCATTCTTTTGAGGTATTCGGCTAGGGCGTCTTGGTAGAATTTCTCTTTTATTTTGCCTACTGCTACTATTTTGATGAGCATTAGTTTTGGTTTTGGATGTAGGTGTCAAAGGAGTCTCTGATTTTGCTGAAGCCTTCTTCTGCTAGGACTTGTAGGACTATGTCTTTGATGTCGCTTGTCCTATGGACTCTTTGGTTGTCTACATGTTCATTGCCTGCTAGTAGCTTTTTGCCTATGTCTTTTAGAATCATTTTGATGTCTGATTGGTTTAACTGCATGCCTGACTCGTCTGCGGCGTTTTTGATGGATCTAGCGATTTTGTCTGGGTCGTATTTTTCAAGATTGCCTGACCTTTTGACTACGTATTCGTCTTTACCATTTATCATGTCCATGATTTGGTCTAGGGGTAGGTTTTTTGCGATTTGACCTAGGTCTAGGTCTATTATGTTATTGTCTTTTAAAAAGTCGCCTAGGAGGCTTAATATTTTTTCTGTCATGATTACCTTCCTTTATATATTTGTTCTTGCTTTATTTATACCCAATATTTCTTTTGACTATATTTTTGTATCGATTTGTAGATATTTTAAATTATTCCTATGATTTTTGCAGGTATTTTAAAATTATTCCTATGGTTTTTGCAAAGGTCTTTTAAAAAAGAGACCCGTAGGTCTCTTAGTTTTATAATTGGCTTGGGTCTAGGTTGAAGGTGTCCCATTCTGATAGGTCGCCTGCTTGGAAGCCTTTTTGGTACCATCTTACTCTTTGCTCGCTTGTGCCGTGGGTGTAGGATTCTGGGACTACGTAGCCCTGGCCTTTTTTCTGGATGGCGTCATCTCCTATTACCCAGGCTGTGGATATGGCTTCGTCTATGTCGCCTTCGTCTAGGTAGCCTTTGTCATGTTGGTATCTGGCTACTACTCCTGCTAGGTAGTCTGCCTGGAGCTCTAGGCGTACTGTGAGGGCGTTTCTTTCTTTTTCTGGTAGCTTTTGCATTAGCTTTTGGTATTGGTCCATGATGCCTGTGACATTTTGGACATGGTGACCGATTTCGTGGCTTATGACGTAGGAGACTATGAAATCTCCGTTTTTGGCTCCAAAATCATTGACCAGATTATTGAAGAAGGACAAATCCATGTAGACTTTATTGTCTACTGAGCAATAAAAGGGGCCGGTGCCTGCTTGGGCAAAGCCACAACCGGTGTTGATGGCATCTTTGAATATATCCATCTTGGCTGGTGTGTAATTGATTCCTTCCTTGCTTAGGATTTCGCTCCAGGCATCTTCTGTATCGGCTAGGACTACGGCTGAGTATTCGTAGAGGTCTTTTTCCTCCTGGGTCATGACGTATTCTTCTTGCTGGGTCTGCGGGGCTGTCTTTGTTGTGGATTCTAGGGCTGTGAATGGGTCGCCTGTAATCAAAAATATGACTAGTGCAAGGATTAAGCCTCCCCCACCTAGGGCCATACCACCACGCCCACCACCTCGGCCAGCATTGTTTATATTTCCACTTTGTCGTCTACCTTTCCATTTCATAAATTTCTCCTTTTTGTTTATATAATATAGATACCCAAGTTTGGGGTGAATTATTGGAGGAGTTGATATAATGGGTTGCGATTTGGATTTAATGAGCCTTCGGATATAATAACATATCGTTCTAGAGTTTATGCTGGGATTTAAGTTTTCGTAATAGGTCTCTCGGCTGCGCTCGAGACAAGGGAGGCAAGCCCCCGCGGCTCATGGAACGGCCTCCATGGAATGGTCGAGCGAAGCGATATTTGATGGAAGCTTGTAAAGCTTCCTACTACTTCCCTTGCTTCGACCGTAGTGGAGAATGCTATTAGAAATGGTTTGATGTTTTTATTTACTATGGACCAAGTACAGATTTATTTTCACAAGCCTTCGGATATAATAACATATCGTTCTAGAGTTTATGCTGGAATTTAAGTTTTCGTAATAGGTCTCTCGACTGCGCTCGAGACAAGGGAGTTGAAGCTTTTTGTAAAAAAGCCACTATTTCCCTTGCTTCGACCGTAGTGGAGAAGCCTATTAGATATAGGTTGATGTTATTATTTACTATGCACGAAGCACTAGTTTTATTTTCAAAATTAATATGATTAAATACCCTGAATCCGGGCATAAATATTAAAGAATACTATATTAAGGAGTTTTTATGGCTGGCTATTTTTATATTTTGGCTTGCGAATCTAATACTACTATCTATAAAGGATCTACTGATGATATTATAAGAAGGGTTTATGAACACAAGTACCACCTTGTTCCTGGCAGTTTTTCTGATAGTTATAATACTACAAAATTAGTTTATTATGAATACTATAAAGATATAACAGATGCAAGAGGACGTGAAGCTCAAGTTGGTAAATGGAGTAGGTCCAAAAAAGATAATCTTATTAGCAAAATGAATCCTAGATGGGAAGATTTGTATTGGGATTTGGTTTGATTAAATGAAAAAATTGAAGCTTCTTGTAAAAAAGCTACTTCTCCCTTGCTTCAACCGTAGTGGAGAAGTCTAATAGAAATGGTTTGATGTTATTTTTTACTATGGACCAAGTACAGGTTTATTTTCACAAGCCTTCGAATATAATAACATATCGTTCTAGAGTTTATGCTGGGATTTAAGTTTTCGTAATAGGTCTCTCGGCTGCGCTCGAGACAAGGGGCACGCCCCTCCGGCGCACAGAGGAGTCCCGCAAAGCGGTTCGCAGCGAAGCGAGAAAGAAAAGCCGTCGGCTCATGGAGACACGCCCATCCGAATACCGCTTCTTCGAAGCTCTCCGTGCTACCGCACTATTATTCGGCATAAACAATTTACCCTAACGGCCGAGAGCGCCCAAATCAAGGCATGTTTATGTAGCGCACAGAGGAGAGCCCCACAGAGTGGTCAAGCGAAGCGAGAAAGTAAAAAACAAGGCACTTTTGAGGGCCTTGTTTTTTAGAATATTGCTTTTTTTGCTAATTCATCTGCTAGGTCGTTGTATTTGTCGTTTGAGTGGCCTTTTACTTTTACGAAGCCTATTTGTATTTTTTCTCTTGCTTCTCTTATGAAGGCTTGGTAGGCCTGGGTTAGGGTGTTGTTTGCTTTCCATTCTCCTTCTGCCCAGCTGGCTATGCCTTGGTAGTCGTGGTGGATTATGATTTTTTTGTAGGATTTTTCTAGGGCTTTTTCTATGGCTAGTTCTGCCGCTTTTACTTCTCCTGCTACGTTTCTGTGGATGTAGTAATTGTCTTGGTAGGCTTTGTTGAAAGTTTCTTCTTTATCGTCTTTGATTAGGACTACTCCTGCTCCGTAGGTTTTTTCTTTGAGGTTGAATGACCCGTCTACGTAGGCTATGACTGTGTCTTGGTCTATTTTTATTTCTTTTTTCTCATTTGCTAAATAGTCTAGGGCTTCTTCTTTTGTTTTAAAGGATTTGTAGGAGGCGTTTGGGTAGCCTTTTACTTCTTTTAAACAAGAATCCCAGGATGTGTAGATCCCAGGATTTCTGCCTTTTTTTACTGCGTAATATTTCATATTGTGTCTTTGTTGACCCAGTAGGTTACTGTTCCTGGCCCAACTGTAAATACTCCGTTTCCGTTTTCATCTATGGTTATGTCTTCGTTTTTGCCTGATAGGTCGGTGTAGGTGGCGCCAGCTTCCTCTTCACCTACGAACATTTGCTTTTCTGCCATGTCTTTGATTGAGACTAGGACTGCTAGTGGCTTGTGGCTTTCATCTCCTCTTCTTACCCATCCAATTACTGATGAATGGTCGAAGTAGTCGTCTTGTTCGCCGTAGTTGTAGTTTTTCCTTACTTGCATCATATTATCGAGCATGTCTTTTAATGGTTCTGTTTTATGCTCTCCTATTAGGCCGTAGTAGTCTCCTGCAAAGAGGCATGGATAGCCGTCTTTTCTAAATAGGATTAGGGCGTAGGCTATTTCTTTGAACCACTCTTCTACCCATGAGTCTAGGGATTGGCCTGGTTGGCTGTCGTGGTTGTCGACGAAGGTTACTGCCTGGGCTGGGAAGTCTTTGACTATTGTGTTGTCGAAGATTTTTCTCATGTCGTAGTTGCCCATGGATTTGCTGGCTTCGTTCATGTGGAAGTGAAGGGGTACGTCAAAGAGGTCGATCCTGTAGTCTGAATTGTCTAGGTAGGATTCGATGGCTCCTGTGTCATATTGCCAAAATTCTCCAAATAGGTAGAACTTGTCTGCGCCCTTTTTTTGCATTACATATTTGGATAGGTCGTAGATGAAGTCGCCTGATATGTGTTTGAGAGCGTCGTATCTGAAGCCATCGACCTTGGTTTCTTCTGTGAACCAGTCGACCCATTTAAATATTTCTTCTCTTACTTCTGGGTGGGTGTGGTCTATGTCGCAGTTCATGAGGTAGTCGAAGTTGCCTTTTTCTTTGGATACATCTTCGTCCCAATATTTGCCATCGCCTAGGATTCTGTAGATGGCTGATGTTTCGGTTTTGGCATCGTAGTCGACTCCTGTGAAGTGGTAGTAGTGCCAGACCATGTCTGAGTATTTGCCTTTTCTGCCTTTGAAGTCAAAGCCTGTCCAGGCTTCTATTTCCATCTCTCCTGATACGTCTTCTTCTCTATTGTTTTGATCTACCATGACTGCCTTGAAGTTTTCCTTGAAGTCTGCATTGCCTTTGTGGTTTAGGACTACATCTGCGTAGGATTTGATTCCTGCTGCGTGAAGGTCTTCGATGGCCTTGATTAGTTCGTCTTTTGTGCCGTATTTTGTTCTGATGGTGCCTTTTTGGTCAAATTCGCCTAGGTCCCAGAGGTCGTAGATTCCGTAGCCTACGTCCATGTCTCCACCTCCCTTGCACATTGGTGGAAGCCAAAGGGCGTCTATTCCTGCCTTTTTGATGTCTTTGGCTGATTTGCTTAGGTTTTTATAAAAGGATCCATCTCCATTTGTATCCCATTCAAAGGATTGCATCATTATTTCGTTTGCCATTTTTACTCCTTGCAGATGTCTATGGACTTGCTTGCGCCTATCCTGTCTGCTCCTGCTTCGATTAGGGCTAGGGCTTCTTCTCTGGTGTGGATGCCGCCGCTTGCCTTTACTTTGATCTTGCCTTCTACTGCTTCTTTCATTAGCTTGATGTCAGCGACTGTCGCTCCCCCTGTTGAAAATCCTGTGGAGGTTTTGACGAAGTCTGCTCCTGCATTTAGGGCTAGCTTGCAAGCTTTGATTTTTTCATCTTCTGTTAGTAGGCAGGTTTCTATGATTACCTTGAGGATATTATCTCCTATGGCTTCTTTGATGGCTCTGATTTCATCTTCTACATAGAAGTAGTCTTCAGATTTAAGCCTGCCTATATTTATTACCATGTCTATCTCGCTTGCCCCATCTCTGATGGCTTCTTTTGCTTCAAAGACTTTGGCATCTTTGGTCATGGCTCCTAGTGGAAAGCCTACTACTGCTGCAATTTTGATGTCTTTGTTATAATCTCTTATGAATTTGACATAGGATGAGTTGACGCAAACTGAGTAGAAGTCATTCTCTACTGCTTCGTCTACTAGTTTTTTGATTTGGTCAAAGGTCGCATCTGCCTTTAGGTTGGTGTGGTCTATATATTGGTTAATTTTCATCATTTCCTCCGTATTCTATGAGGGCAAGGGTTAGGTCATCTGCCATTTGCTGCCAATTGAAGTCTCTTATATTTTGATAGAGGGCTTGTATGTCACCTTTTTTGGAAAATTCTTCTCTGAGCCTTTCTAGGCCATATTCCTTGCCATTTTCATTTTTCGCTTCTATTGTTCCATCTGTGAAGAATAAAATCTTGTCATTTTCTTCTAGTTTTAGGGTTTTTTCTTTGTATTTATCAGCCTCTATTATATTTGATATCATCCTGCCACTTACAAGGAGATAACTAGCTTCTCCCTCACTTTGTTTATAGATTAGTGGTGGGCAATTATGGCCAGCATTGGCAAAGACTAGGCTATTGTCCCTGAAATCAAAGATGCCAAGCCAGGCTGTGAAATATTGGCTGGAGTCTATCTCTAATTTGGTAAATTTCTTCCTGAGATTGAGAAATACTTGGCTAGGGCTGTAGTCTGGGTGTTTGTCAAAGATGGCAGACATAGACACTTTTAAAAACATGGTCATTATCGATGCCTTGACCCCATGGCCCATGACATCTGCTATATAAAAGGCTGACCTATTTTCGTCAATCTTGATCAAGTCGTATATATCGCCTGAGACCTTTTCAGAAGGATTGTAGATGCCTGATATTTTGAGCTTGCCATAGGTTTTATTTTTAGGAAGTATAGATGCTTGGATCCTTCTTACAAATCTCAAGTCATCTATCATGTCCTTATTGGCGTTGTAGAGGTCTATTTTAAGGATGGATTCGCTTGTGATATCCCTATAGACTTCAATTGAGCCAGCAAAGTCCCCTTCATAGAAGATTGGGGATGTCTTTATGGAATAATACTTGCCATCGATTAGCTTTTCTTCAATCATGGTTGTGGTTTTGACTACTTCGTTGCTATTGCTAAGTAATAGGTCGATATTATCATCCAGGTAGGTCTTTAAGGTCTCGCTCTTATCTAGGGCATCAATAAGGGCGTCATTAACAAAGGCTACCTCGCCCCTGTCATCTATTATCCTGACCCAATCATCCATGGCGTTTAGGATAAAAAAATTGAAATTTTCTCTTAAGTAATGTGTTTTTTCTAAAGACCCTGTCATCATTTGCCCCTTTAACTTTCTTAGTATGACTATATCATTTTTAGCATAGTAATTCAATCTAGTTTTATAGCTATGATAAGGATTTAAAATATTATTTTAACCATAAGAAAAAGCCAGCTTAGGCTGACTTTTCTTTATAAAGGAGTTTAGGCTTTCGCTTGGTTATAAAGCTCTGCCCTTAGGGTTTGTATATATTTTTCTACCTTTTTATTGAGTTCTTTTTGTTTGCTATTAATTTTATGAGTTTATCTCTTTTAAATGAGTCAGTAAGCCATCTATTGCATAGATACGGGCTTAGATTTATAGGTTCGCTTCTAATTTTATGATTACTTTTTCTATTTTTGCTAGGATTACTTTTTGTCTGGATATTAACCTGGTGAGCTTATCTTTTCTGGCTTTTGGCATATAATTATGGGCCATGTAGTTTTCTGCGTAGGCTACTATTCTCTTGTTATTTTCAAAAGCTTGTCTTAGGGCTCTGACGGAGTTGGCGTATTTTGTATTTTTTCTTTTATTATAGGCTTCTAAGTCTTTTTCTAGCTCTTTTACACGAGCATCTACATAGTCTTGATCATAATTATCATTATTTCTAATTTCTTTTAAGTGATTTATTTGGCTGAATATGCTATTGGCTAGGAAATCACTTGATTCTTCTGGTTTTCTTTTGAAGGTCTTAGCTTTTTCTAGGACCCTGTCTAGGTTTGCGTAGTTTACTGGGTCACTTGCTTTTATGAAGTTGACTGTGTATTCTATCGGGTAGGCTAAGCCTGCATCGCTTATGCCGCTTACGCTTATCCTATAGGATGCGTTAGTTTGTTTTTTAAGCTCGTGACCAAAGATTAGGGCACTGCCATAGCCGTAGTTTTGTTTTGATATATAAAGGCCATTAGCTGGTGTATAGGTCTTGACCTCTCCAGTTTTTAAATTTTCTACCTTAACGCTTGTGTTTAGCTCGTCTATATCTAGTAGCTTTCCTATTTGGATTGAAAATGGTGAGCTTGGTTTTACTAGTTCAACTAGGGTATTTGCTGCAGGGTAGGCTATTACATCTTTATTTCTAAATCTAGTATTTGCTTCATCTATCACAGTTGTTGCGTTGAATTTGCCTATGTGACCTATTCCCATTTGTACTGCATAAGGATTTAAGAGCCATCTTCTATGGCCTACACTTTTATAATTATTTGGACTTCCATCATCCATATAAGCCATTATGGCACTATATGGGGAGTTATAACCTGTTCCTAAGTTTGAGGTTTTTGCTCCTTCCTTGCCTGCTAGGATTATATCTTCGTTTCCACTATAACCAGCTGGTGTTGGTGGGTAGTGGTTAATGGCTGAATTTAGGTTGGAAACTAGTGTTGCTGATTGGGCAAGGGTAGACATTTGCTTATTTTCAAATACCTCCGGAAGACCTACCATGAATCTGTAGGTATTTATAAAATGTAGGGTGTCTTCTATCACTTCATCTGTCAAGCTTCCCAATTGGTTTGCTCTTGGATTTGGTATCTGACTATAGATTTGCCTAGCATTTAGGTCATAGCTAGGTTGGGTTAGGTTTATGCCTGCAAATTTGACCTTTGAAGTAGATCTTGTCTCATAGTTTCTCCAATAGGCCTTTACTTCTTCTGCGCTTGGCATGTTGGTTGTGATGCCAAGACTTTGGCCATTAAATACTGTTTGGATTCTTGTGTCTATTTCATTTGCTGGGATTAGGTCTGGGCTTGTTTGCTTAGCTTCGTCACTTAGTGCTGGATCTAAGGTGCCTATTTCGCTTGCCTTACTTATAGCAAGTGGTGAGATTAGGCTTGCTGCTAGGGCAAGTCCCAATATTTTCTTAGTCTGCATTGTTACTCCTTTGTCTAAGTTTTGCCTTTAAGATAAATTACGAGTCTAGTTTGAAATTTTCGCTTCTAATTTTACTAGGATTACTTCTATCCTTTCGAGGATATTTTTTTGTTTTCCTACTAGCTTTGTAAGTTTTTCTTTTGTTTCTTCTGGCATGTAATTATTTGCCATATAATTTTCTGCATAGGCTACTATTTTTTTATTGTTTTCTACTGCTTTTCTGAGGTTTATTACTGAATTTTTATATTTTTCATCAGTTACGCCAAGGTCTTTTTTCATTCTGTCGTAGTAGTTATCAAATAGGTTCCTATACTCATCTATTGTATAATACTTACCTACTACTCCTGAGCTTAGGACTAGGGAGTGAGCATAATAATGATTTTCTCCCTTTCTTACTCCATATCCTGCAGTTTTATCTTGATTTACGCTGTCTACCATGTTGGTGTAATGACCTACTGTACTTGGTGTGTAGCCTCCTACACTTCTAAATTTCTTGCTTAGGGCATCAATATTTTCTTTTTTAGATAAGTAGGCGGACATTTCACTTTCTGTTTGGTAGCCTTGGCTCCTTAGATAATCATATACTTGCTTTTCCTCATCCCACCACTGTTCTATTGATCTTGCTGCTTGCTTTTGATTATTCCACGCTAGGTTTTCGCTGGTATTAAAGACTGTGGCATGGTCTGGTGTGCCTGCTGAATAATTGGCATTGCCTTGGCCTACTGCCATCATAAAGCTTGTGATTCCTAGGGTGTCTAAGTGAGCTCCATCGATTCCACGGTCATTTTGTCTTTTTGCTTCTACCATGGCTATATTTTCTATGGCTTGTTTCATATTATCCATGCTTGCTGCATCATCTGAACTATTTCTTTGTCTAGCGCTTAGATAGGTACCTTCTTTATCATCTGCTCTTGTTAGGGCGTAAACTGCTTCTTTATCATCGTTTTCTAGATAGAATCCTAGGACTCCATTTTTCCACTTGTCCTTGTTTGAGAGAGCTTCGTATTTGGATTTTTCTTCTTCAAATACTTGATTTAGCTCTTCTTGGCTTATCTGTTTACGGTCGCTAAATATATAAGACCAGTTTACAGATGTCATTATATTTGTATTTGGGGCAGCAAAGCTTTCCTGTGCCATAAATAGTCCTGTACTTGTTGCTAGGGCAAGGCCTAATAAGATTTTCTTTATTTTCATTTTTACTCCTTTAACAAAATATTCTATTATAATAATTATAACATATTTTTTATATTTTCAAAATTGCTAAAAGAAAAACCACCCTCTTTTGAGGATGGTCTTTATTTAAATTATAATCTAAATAAATTATCTGATGCCCACAGCCGCGAGTTTTGGGCATTTATTTATTAAACTAATTCAAGGATAGCAAGTTCAGCTCCGTCGCCTCTTCTTGGTCCTAGTTTTAGTACTCTTGTGTATCCACCATTTCTGTTTTCATATTCTGGTGCTATTTCTGAAAATAGTTTTTGAACTACTTCTGGCTTATATAGGTAGCTTGCTGCTTGTCTTCTTGTGTGAAGTGTATTTTTCTTACCTAGTGTGATCATTTTTTCAGCCATTTTTTGTGTTTCTTTGGCTCTTGTTACTGTAGTTTCGATTCTACCGTTTTCAAGTAATGATCCTACAAGGTTTCTTAGCATAGCATTTCTGTGGTCGGTTCTTCTACCTAGCTTTCTTTTTCCTGCCATGTTTTCCTCCTATTCATCTTTTAGAGCAAATCCAAGTTCGTGGATTTTGTCTATTACTTCTGTTAGTGATTTTTTACCGAAGTTTTTGATTGTTTTTAGTTCTGATTCTGGAACTGCTATTATGTCAGCCACTGTGTTAAAGCCAGCTCTTTTTAGGCAGTTAAATGATCTTAGCGAAAAGTCTAACTCTTCGATTGTCCTATCTAGACCTTCATCTAAGCTTTCTTCTTCTATCTCATCTATGATTTCTTCTTCTTCTGGCGGGAACTGTTTGTCTGGAAGTTCGTTAAAGAAGGAGAAGTTTTCCATTAGGATGGATGAACCTTCTGCTAGGGCTTCTTGTGGGCTTACTGTTCCATTTGTCCATACTTCTATGATTAGTTTATCATAGTCTGTTGATTCCCCTACTCTAGTATTTTCTACTGTGTAGTTTACTTTTTCTACTGGAGTGAAGGATGAATCGATAGCGATTGTTCCTATAGGATCTGCTTCGTCTTTATTGTCTTCACTTATCCTATAGCCCTTTCCATTTGTGACATCCATTGCTATTAATAGCTTAGATTTGTCATTTACTGTTGCTATATAATGGTCAGGATTAGCTATTTCAACTAAGGCATCTTCTTTTATATCTTTGGCTGTGACTATTTTTGGTCCTTCTATGTCTAAAAATAGGGTCACATCTTCTTCTGAGTGCTTTTTGACTCTAAGGCCTTTGATATTTAATATTATTTCAGGAACGTCTTCAACTACTCCATCTATTACTGAAAATTCGTGGAGTACACCATCTATTAGTATTTTTGAGACGCTAGAACCAGGTAAGGATGATAGAAGCACCCTTCTCATGCTGTTTCCAATGGTTGTACCATATCCTCTTTCTAATGGATATAGGGCGAATTTGCCATAATGGTTTTCTTCGTTTATATCCAGTATTTCTATATCTGTGTTTAATTTTTCGATCATGGTAGCTCCTTAGTTCTAACTTAATTAATCCTACTTAGAGTAAAACTCTACTATCATACGTTCTTCAACTGGAATATCTATCTCTTCTCTTGTTGGGAATTTTTCTACTTTTACTTTTAGGTTTTCTATATCAGAATCTAACCATTCTACTACGCCAAATGATGCATTCACTTCTTTGATGTTTTTGAATAGTTCTTTGCTTCTTGATTTTTCTCTAACTTCGATTACATCGCCTTCTTCTACTAGGTATGATGGGATGTCTACTTGTTTGCCATTTACTAATAAGTGGCCGTGTGTTACTATTTGTCTAGCTTCTCTTCTAGTTCTAGCAAGACCTGATCTGAAGGCTATGTTATCTAGTCTTCTTTCGCAAAGGATTATAAGTTGCTCACCTGTTTGTCCCTTCATTCTGCTTGCTTTGTCGTAGTAACCTCTAAATTGTTTTTCACTTACTCCGTAGATGAATTTAGCTTTTTGTTTTTCTCTTTGTTGCATACCATATTCAGATAGTTTGCTTCTTCTTTGTGGAAGAGCTCTGTTTGAACTACCTGTATATCCTAGGTAGGCTGGAGAAATGCCTAAAGCTCTCGCTCTTTTGTATACTGGATCTTTGCTTACTGCCATAATATCTCCTTATTAAACTCTTCTTCTCTTTGGTGGTCTACATCCGTTGTGTGGGATTGGTGTTACATCTTTGATCATTGTAACTTCTAGTCCTGCTGCTTGTAAGCTTCTGATTGCAGATTCTCTTCCTGAACCTGGGCCTTTTACGTAAACTTCTACAGTCTTTAGACCATGTTCGATAGCTTTCTTTGCTGCTACATCTGCTGCTTCACCTGCTGCAAATGGAGTAGATTTTCTGCTGCCTCTAAAGCCTAATTGTCCTGCGCTTGCCCAAGAGAGTGCATTACCTTGCATATCAGTAAGTGTTACCATTGTATTATTGAATGTTGATGAAATGTGTGCTTGGCCACGTTCAACATTCTTTTTAACTCTTCTTCTACCTTTAGTAGATTTTCTTCCTTTTGGAGCCATTTATTAACCCTTTCTGCTTTTTCTTGTTCTTGCGTTGTTTTTAGTATTTTGACCTCTTACTGGAAGTCCCATTTTGTGTCTTAGTCCTCTGTATGAACCATTTTCTCTTAGGGCCTTAATGTTGAGATTTCTTTCTCTTCTTAAATCACCTTCGATTGTGTATTTGTTTAGTTCATCACGGATTTGACCAAGTTCTTCTTCTGTAAGGTCTTTCATCTTTGTATCAGGATTGATTCCTGTGTTTTTTAGTATTTCGTTTGCAGTTGAACGACCTATACCATATATATATGTTAGTCCGATTTCTGCTCTTTTTTCTCTAGGTAAATCTATACCAGCTATTCTTGGCATTGTACCCTCCTAACCTTGTCTTTGTTTGTGTTTTGGATTGTCGCAGATTACCATTACTTTACCATTTCTTTTGATAACCTTGCATTTATCACACATTTTTTTAACTGATGCTCTAACTTTCATTTTTGCTCCTAACTTAAGTTTATATCTTGCCTTGGTAATTATACTTGTAATATTTTTCTTACGTCATACTTTTATTAAAGTTTTTTGACCATAATATCCTCTCGAGGCCTGAGGCCTCTCGCTTAGTTTTTCGGACTCGCTACGCTTGTCTCGAAAATGAAGGATTTTTCAAATCCTTCACCCAGAATCGTGGGACTACTTCTTTCTCCAGGTTATTCTACCTTGGCTAAGATCGTAAGGAGATAATTCTACTGTTACCTTATCTCCTTCTAATATTCTAATGCTGTTCATACGAAGCTTTCCTGATATATGAGCTTGTATTTCATGTCCGTTATCTAATCTTACTACAAATATTGCATTTGGTTTGGCTTCGATAACTTCCCCTGTTACTTCTATAGCATCTTTTTTTGACATTGATAGAACCTCCTTTTTATTATCTCTAAAATGTCTATTGAACGCTTTATTTCTTATCAACGACTTTGTTCTAGAAATCTATGAAAGATTCTATCACATCTATTTTTTCTAACATAAATTAAGTTTATTCCCCTAATTTATTATTAAACTCGTTAAAAACTTCTTCTGGAGTTTTAGCGCCATCTATTGTTATTAGCTTACCAGCTTCTTTGTAGTAGTCTATAAGTGGGCTGGTTTGCTCGTTGTAGATATTGATACGATTTTTGACTGTTTCATAATTATCATCGTTTCTTTGGATTAATTTTCCACCACATCTATCACAGATGCCTTCTTTTTCTGGCTTGTGATTTTTAATGTGGTAGGTTTCTCCGCAGTCTGGGCATACTCTTCTGCCTGTGATCCTATCTATTAGGATTTGACTATCTACGTTGAAGTATACCACCTTGCTTATTTCGGTGTTTCTTTCTTCCATTCCGCAATCTAAGGCCTTGGCCTGTTTCATGTTTCTTGGAAATCCATCAAATAAGACTATGGTATTTTCTTCTTTGTCTAGTTTATCAAAGGTATCCCATACCAGGTCTATTGTTAGCTCATCTGGTACTAGGTCTCCTCTGTCCATAAAAGATTTTGCTTTCATTCCCAGTTCAGTTTTATTTGAGATATTATATCTGAATATATCACCTGTTGCTATCTGAACTGCATTTTTTTCTTTTAATATTTTACTTGATAGCGTACCCTTTCCAGCTCCTGGTGGGCCTAACAAAATTATATTCATGTCTTACCTGTTTAAAAATCCTTTATATTGCTTCATTGTCATCATAGCTTCGATTTGTTTAACAGTTTCTATTATTACTCCAACTACGATTATGACACTTGAACCACCGAATGATATGTCTAGTCCTAATACTCTACTTGCTACAGCTGGTACTATAGTTAATAGGGCTAGGGCTACTGATCCTACAAATGTTATTTTTGTTGATACATTGGCTAGGAAGTCACTGGTTGGTTTTCCAGGTCTGATGCCTGGGATGAATCCACCGTTTTGTTGAAGTTGCTTTGCATACTCAACAGTATTAAATTGAATTTGATTGTAGAAGTAAGCAAATATTAATATTAGCACACTTTGTACTAGTAAATATACTCCAAATCCAAATGTAGAATTATTGAAAAATGCTGTTAATCCACTTTGTCTTCCGTTTCCAAAGAATAGGGAAACTGTTGATGGGATTGCAAGAACTGCTGATGCAAAGATTATTGGCATTACGTTACCCATGTTTACCTTTACTGGTATGTGGGTTGATTGACCGCCATACATTTTACGTCCGACAACTCTTTTTGCATACTGGATTGGAATTTTTCTTTCACCTTCTGAGATCATTACTACTGCCATTACTATTAGTACTATGATTACGCACATGATGGCGATTGAAAGTACGCTTGTGGTGTTGTAGTGTAGACCTTCTTGCCATCTAGCTAAGGTTCTTGGGAAGGAGGCGATGATTCCCATGAAGATTAGTAAGCTTGTACCATTGCCAAGTCCCTTTTCTGTCATGGTTTCGCCCATCCATGTTACAAACATTGTTCCACCGATTAATACTACGTTCATTACGATTTTTTGGAAGCCTGTCGCATTTGATAGGGCTGCTCCATATAGACCGTTTGTTATAGCTATCGCTTGGAATATTGCGAGTGCTATGGTTACGTATCTGGTGTATTTTTGGATGGTTTTTCTTCCTTGCTCACCTTCTCTAGTTAGCTCTTCTAGCCTTGGTATTACAACTGTTAAAAGCTGCATTACTATTGATGCTGTGATGTATGGTTGTACACCTAGGGCAAATATTGATAGGGTTGATAGGCCACCACCTGTTAACATGTTTAGGTAGTCTACTAAGGTTCCCTCAACATTGCTGTAAGCATTGGCTAGGGCTTGTGAATCTATAAATGGTATTGGAATGTTATTTCCTAATCTATAGATTACAAGCATCATTAGAGTAAAGTAAAATTTTTGTCTAATTTCCTTTTCTCCAGCTGCCTTTCTTATTATATCTAGCATGAATCACTCTTTTCTATTAAGCTTTTTTAGATGGTTTTACCCATTTTTTAACTTCGATAGTTTCTACTGATCCACCTGCTGCTTTGATTTTTTCTTCAGCAGATTTAGTAAATTTATGAGCTTTTATTGTTAGTTTCTTTTCTAGATTTCCGTCTCCTAGGATCTTAACGCCGTCTTTTGCTTTGTTTTTTCTTAGGATTTTGTTTTCAAATAATAATTCTGGTGTTACTTCTGTTCCGTCTTCGAAGATGTTTAAGCTTTCAACATTGATTGTTTCGTATATCTTTCTGTTGATGTTTTTGAATCCTCTTTTTGGAAGACGTCTGTATAGAGGCATTTGGCCACCTTCAAAGCCTGGTCTTGTACCGCCACCGCTTCTTGAGTTTTGACCGTCTTGTCCACGTCCAGATCTTTTACCAAGTCCTGAACCTGGGCCTCTACCTTTTCTTTTCTTATCTTTTAATCTTTCATTTGGGGCTAAATCATGTAATTTCATTTCCCACCTCAGTTTATTTCTTTGACACATACCATGTGGTCGATTTTGTGTATCATACCTTTGATTGCGTCGTTATTTTCTTTTACCACTGTTTGACCAATTTTTCTTAGGCCTAGGGCTTTTGCTGTTCTTATTTGATCATCTTTTTTACCGATAAAAGATCTTTTAAGTGTGATTTCAATTTTTGCCATTGTTTTCTCCTTAATAGTCAAATTCTTCTACCGATTTACCACGAAGTCTTGCGATTTCTTCGACTGTTTTCATGTTTGAGAATGCTTCTACACATGCGTTGATGATGTTTCTTGGGTTTGATGTACCTAGGTTTTTAGCCTTGATATCTTTGTAACCTGCAAGTTCGCATATAGCACGTACTGGACCACCTGCGATGATTCCGGTACCTTCTGCTGCTGGCATTAGTAGTACTCTTCCTGCTGCAGAGTGTCCCTCAATTCTGTGTGGTATTGTTGTACCTACTAATGGTACTTCGATCATGTGTTTTTTAGCATTTTCAGTTGCTTTTCTTATAGCTTCTGGTACTTCTGTAGCTTTTCCTGTTCCTACACCAACTACTCCATTTGAGTTTCCAACTACTACTAGTGCTGAAAATCTCATGTTACGTCCACCTTTTACGGTTTTAGCAACTCTGTTGATTGCAACTACTCTATCTTCGAGGTTTAGTTTTTCCACTTCACTTTTTAATAAATATTTCACTTTCAAAACCTCCTAAAACTTAAGACCAGCTTCTCTTGCTGCATCTGCGACTGCTTTAACTTTTCCGTGATATAAATATCCGTTTCTGTCAAATACTACTTCTTCTATGCCTGCTTCGAGTGCTCTTTTTGCTATTGCGCTTCCTACTTTTTTAGCAGCTTCGATGTTTGCTGATGAAGCATCGATTACTTCTTTTTGTAGGGTGTTGGCACTTGCAAGTGTTACTCCGTTTACATCGTCGATTAGTTGTGCATAGATGTTTGTATTTGATTTATATACTGAAAGTCTTGGTCTTTGAGGAGTGCCTGAAATTTTAGCTCTAACTCTTTTTTTACGAGTTATTAGTCTATCGTTTTTGTGTTTTCTTGCCATTATTTTCTCCTACTTACCTGTTTTACCGACTTTACGTCTTACATGCTCATCAGTATATCTGATTCCCTTGCCCTTGTATGGTTCTGGTTTTCTTTTTGCTCTGATGTTTGCAGCATGTTGACCTACTAATTGTTTGTTATATCCTTTTACAATTATGGTTCTATCGTTTGGTACTTCTACTTCGATTCCTTCAGGATCTTCCATTGTTACTTGGTGTGAGTAGCCTAGGTTCATTACTAGGTTTTTACCTTGTTTATTAGCTCTATATCCTGTACCTTCGATTTGAAGTGTTTTTGAATAACCTTCTGATACACCTACAACTATGTTGTTTAGTAGTGATCTATATAGACCGTGATCGATGTTTTCTTCTTTTGTGTAGTTTTCTGGAATTTGTACTAGTATTTCATCGCCTTCTTGAACTAGACTTACTCTTTCAGATACTGTTAGAGCATCTTCGCCTTTAGGGCCTTTTACTTTTACATTTCTTCCGTTTATTTCTACTGTTACTCCAGAAGGTATGTGTATTGGTTGTTTACCTATTCTTGACATATATTACTCCTTACCATACGTAACAAATAACTTCGCCGCCTACGTTTTCGCTTCTTGCAGCGCGGTCTGTTAAAAGTCCTTTTGATGTCGAAATAATTGCTGTTCCTAGTCCGTCAAGTACTTTTGGAACTTCGTTTGCTTTTACGTAAACTCTTAGGCCTGGTTTAGAAATTCTTCTTAAGCCTGAGATTACTCTTTCGCCATTTTCTGTATATTTTAAATCTATTGTAAGAATACCTTGTTTGCCGTCTTCTTCTACGTTAAACCCTGTTATAAAGCCTTCATCAAGAAGTATTTGGGCAATAGCTTTTTTCTCATTAGAAGATGGTAGTGCAACTTGTTTATGGTTTGCTTTATTACCATTTCTGATTCTTGTTAGCATATCCGCTATTGGATCTGTCATCATAATTATCTTTCCCCCTTAATTACCAGCTTGCTTTTCTTACTCCTGGAATTTGTCCATTATTTGCAAGTTCTCTAAAGCAAATACGGCAGATTCCATATTTTCTTAAGTAGCCGTGTGGTCTTCCACAAAGTTTACATCTTGTGTATTCTCTTGTTGAGAATTTTTGTTTTCTTTGTTGTTTAGCTCTTAGTGACTTCTTAGCCATTTTTGCTCCTTCTATTTCTTAAAAGGCATTCCCATTAATTCTAAGAATGCTTTTGCTTCTTCATCAGTCTTAGCTGTTGTTACGATTGAGATGTCCATTCCGTGTAGGAAGTCTACATCATCGTATTTGATTTCTGGGAAGATTAGTTGCTCTTTGATACCTAGTGAATAGTTTCCTCTTCCGTCAAATGAGTTTGGATTTATTCCTCTAAAGTCTCTTACCCTTGGTAGTGAAATTGAGATTAACTTGTCTAGGAAGTCATACATTTTTTCTCTTCTTAGGGTTACTTTTGTACCAATTGCTTGACCTTCTCTTAGTTTGAAGTTTGCTACTGATTTTTTAGCTTTTAATTCTATTGGTTGTTGACCAGTTATTAGGCTTAGCTCACGTTTTGCTGAGTTTAATAAGTTTTGGTTATCTTTTGCTTCTCCAAGTCCGCAGTTTATAACTATTTTTGTTAACTTTGGAACTTCCATTACGTTTTGGTAACCAAATTTTTCTATTAACTTACCAACAACTTCATTTTGATATTTTTCTTTAAGTCTGCTTGTCATAATTTCTCCTATCAACTAGTCGAATTTTTCGTCAGTTTTCTTTGATTTACGAACTTTTTTACCATCTTCGTAAACTATTTCTGTACGAACACCTTTTTTTAGTTCTTCTGAATATAGAAGTACATTTGATGCATCAATAGGACCATTTTTTTCAAGTCTTCCGCTTTCGCCACCCATTTGGGTTGGTTTTTGGTGTTTTACTTGTACGTTTACACCTTCAACTATTACTCTATTTTCTTTTGGGAAAGCTTGTAATACTTCTCCAACATGTCCTTTATATTCACCTGATATTATTTGGACTTTATCGCCTTTTTTTATATGCATTTTATCCCCCTATAATACTTCCGGTGCTAGTGAGATAATTCTCATAAAGCCTTCAGATCTTAGCTCTCTGGTTACTGGTCCAAAGATTCTTGTTCCTACTGGTGTTAGGTCATCTTTTATGATTACTGCAGCATTATCATCGAAGTTGATTGTTGAACCATCGACTCTTTTTAGTCCTCTTTTTGTTCTAACTATTACTGCTTTTACTACTTGACCTTTTTTTACCGCTCCGCCGGGTGTTGCACTTTTAACTGAACAAGTTACTACATCACCAATATTAGCATATCTTCTTCTGGTTCCTCCAAGAACTTTGATTACTAAAAGTTCTCTTGCGCCGGAGTTATCTGCAACTCTCATACGAGTTTCTTGTTGTATCATAATAATCTCCTTATCAATTAAACAATTTCTGCCGCTTGGCTAATGCGTACTAGTCTCCATCTTTTTGTTTTAGATAGGGCTCTTGTTTCCATTATTACTACTTTATCGCCAACTTTAGCTTCGTTATTTTCATCATGAGCTTTGTATTTTTTGCTTCTGTTTATTCTCTTCTTGTATACTGGGTGTGGTATTTTTTCTTCTACAAGGACTGTTATTGTTTTGTCCATTGCATCTGAAACTACCACGCCTTGGCGTACGTTTCTTCTATTTCTTTCCATTTAAGATTAAGCCTCCTTGCCCTGTTGTAGCTTTCTTTCTGTTTGGATAGTCTTTACTCTAGCTATATCTTTCTTAACAGTTCCAATAGCTGCTGGGTTTTCTAATTGACCTGTGGCAAGCCTAAAACGAAGATTGAAAAGCTCATTTTGTAAATCAAATAGTTGTTTATCTAAATCTCTATCTGATAAATTTCTGATTTCTTTTACTTTCATCCTTATTCCTCCGTACCTGTTACTTCAAGTCTTTGGATGAATTTTGTCTTTACTGGAAGTTTTTGTGCAGCAAGTCTCATAGCTTCTCTTGCAACTTCTTCACTAACACCACTCATCTCAAATAGTACTTTTCCTGGTTTGATAACGGCTACCCAATACTCTGGTGCACCTTTACCAGAACCCATTCTTACCTCTGCAGGCTTTTTAGATACTGGTTTGTCTGGAAATACTTTGATCCAAATATTTCCGCCTCTTTTTATATATCTTGTCATCGCACGACGAGCAGCCTCGATTTGGTTTGCTGTCATCCAGCAAGCTTCTAGAGCTTGTAAACCATACTCACCATAAGCTAGTTGGTTACCTCTATTAGCGTTACCTTTCATTCTGCCTCTATGTTGTCTACGATATTTAACTCTTTTAGGCATTAACATAAAAATTTCTCCTAATCTTTAAGACTAATTTTGTCCCTTTGCGTTAGCTTTGTTTGGACGTCTATTATTTCTTTTTCTTCTTCTGTTGTTTTGTGGTGCAGCTAGTTTTGGTTCTCTTTCAGCTTTTTCTCCTGGAAGTACTTCGCCTTTATAGATCCAAACCTTGCAACCAATCTTACCATATTCTGTATCTGCTTCAGCAAATCCGTAGTCAATGTTTGCTCTTAAGGTTTGAAGTGGAATTGTACCTTCTGAGTATCCTTCACTTCTTGCCATATCAGCACCGCCAACTCTTCCTGAAACCATTGTCTTGATTCCTTTAGCGCCGGCTCTCATTGTTCTACCGATTACTTGTTTCATTGCACGTCTAAATGCAACTCTGTTTTCTAGTTGGCTTGCTATATTTTCAGCAACTAATTGAGCAGATAGGTCTTGGTATTTGATTTCTTCAACATTGATGATGATTCTTTTACCAGGAGCTATTTTTTCTAATTTTGTTTTTAACTCTTCTACTCCAGCTCCACCTCTACCGATTACCATTCCTGGTTTTCCTGTAAAGATTGTAACCTTAAGATTGTTTACTGCTCTTTCGATTTCGATATCTGCGATTCCTGCATCGTATGCTGTCTTTTTGATGAATTCTCTTATTTTGTAGTCTTCTACTAGAAGGTCTGAGAAATCTTTTTTGTCAGCAAACCATTTTGAATCCCAATCTTTGATTACGCCTACTCTATATCCTTTAGGGTTTACTTTTTGTCCCATATTAATCCTACCTTTCCTCTATATCCGCTAACTCTACGCCGATATGACTTGATCTTTTTAATATAGGGTATGCAGCACCCTTAGCTTTAGGTCTGTATCTTTTCATAGTTGGTGCATCATTTGCGTATGCTTTTTCAACTATTAGATTTTCTCTGTCAAGTCCGTTGTTGTTTTCAGCGTTGGCAATTGCACTTTTTAGTACATCTTCAAGTAGTCTAGCACCTTTTTTGTTTGTAAATCTAAGGATATTTAGTGCTTCATCAACTTGTTTGCCTCTGATTTCTCTTGCTATATAGTTAACTTTAAGAGGAGATATCCTTTGATATTTAGCTATTGCTCTTACTTTCATTAGTTTCTCCTACCTCATTTTGCTTTTCATTTCAGTTGCCTTTTTAGCGTGGCCTCTGAATGTTCTTGTTGGTACAAATTCGCCTAGTTTATGACCTACCATATCTTCTGTGATATAGATTGGAACGTGTTTTCTTCCGTCATGTACTGCGATTGTATGTTCTACAAATTCAGGGAATATTGTAGAACGTCTTGACCATGTTCTTACAACTTTCTTTTCATTTTTTTCATTTAAAGCTTCGATTTTTTTCATTAAATGATCATCGACAAATGGTCCTTTTTTAAGTGATCTAGCCATTATATCCCCCTATTTTTCGTTTCTTCTTCTTACGATGTATGCAGAAGATTGTTTTTTAGCATTTCTTGTTTTAACACCGATTGCTTTTTTGCCCCATGGTGTCATTGGTGCTGGTCTACCGATTGGTGTTCTACCTTCACCACCACCGTGTGGATGGTCAACTGGGTTCATTGCTGATCCTCTTACGTGAGGTCTTCTGCCTAGGTATCTGCTCTTACCAGCCTTACCTACTCTGATTAGCTCGTGTTCTGTATTTCCTACAGTTCCTACTGTTGCTTTACAGTTTAGGTGTACCATTCTTACTTCGCCTGAAGGTAATCTTAGTGTTGCAAAGTTTCCTTCTTTTGCCATAAGTTGAGCGCCAGTTCCTGCACTTCTTACAAGTGTTGCACCTGTACCTGCTCTAAGTTCTACAGCGTGTACTGTTGTACCTACTGGGATGTCTTTTAGCTCTAGTGCGTTACCTGGTTTGATATCAGCTTCAGATCCTGATTCGATTACATCGCCTACTTTTAGTCCCTTTGGAGCTAGGATATATCTTTTTTCACCATCAGCATATGCTACTAGTGCGATATATGCGCTTCTGTTTGGATCGTATTCGATGGTTTGTACTTTTGCTGGGATATTGTCCTTATCTCTTTTGAAGTCGATAATTCTATATCTTCTCTTAACTCCGCCACCACGGAATCTTAGTGTTGTTCTACCTGTATTGTTTCTTCCGCCCTTGCTCTTAAGGTCGGTTGTAAGTTTCTTGTATGGTTTTGATGTAGTAACTTCTTCAAAGGTACTTACTGACATATTTCTATGTCCGTTTGAAGTTGGTTTTAATTTTCTAATAGCCATTTAACCCCTCCTTATAGTCCGTCGAAGTATTCAATTGCTTGGCTATCTTCTGTTAGTTCAACGATAGCTTTTTTCCAGTCACTTCTTTTACCATAACCATATCTTGTTCTTACTTTTTTGCCTGTATAGTTCATGGTTCTAACTGATTTTACTTTTACGCCTTCAAAGATTGCTTCTACTGCTTCTTTGATTTGTGGCTTATTTGCATTTTTGTCTACTTCAAATGTGTATTTGTTTTCATCAAGCATTTCCATGCTTTTTTCTGTAATAATTGGTCTTTTGATTATTTGGTAAGGTGCTTTCATTAGATAAATACCTCCTCAAGTTTAGCAATTGCATCTTTTGTAATTACTAACTTGTCGTGTCTTACTAAATCATAAACATTTACTAGTCTTGCCTCAGCTACGTCTACGCCAGCAAGGTTTCTAAATGATCTATATACTAGGTCATCTCTTTCTGCTGTTACTACGTATGCTTTCTTTTCAGCGTTTAGGGCACTTAGTGCAGCCTTTGCTTCTTTTGTCTTAGAATTTTCTAGGGCAAGGCTATCAACTACTACTAGTTCATTGTTCTCTAGTTTAGATGTAAGTACTGAGTAAAGTGCTTTTCTTCTTAATTTCTTCGCTAATTTGTAGCTGTAGTCTCTTGGCTTTGGTGCAAATACTACACCACCGCCTGTGAAGTGTGGTGCTCTTATAGAACCTTGACGAGCACGTCCAGTTCCCTTTTGTCTGAATGGTTTTCTACCACCACCACGTACTTCAGCACGTGTCTTAGCTGATTGAGTACCTTGTCTTTTATTTGCAAGTTGGTTTTTAACTACTTCATATACAGCGTGTTCGCTTATTTCTGTAGCAAATAGAGTTTCGTTTAGCTCTAGAGAACCAACATTTTCTCCTTTTATATTTAAAATATCTACTTTAGGCATTTTCTCCTCCTTAGTCTAGGCTTTTTATAGCGCTTTTTACTTCTACAAGGCCGCCTTTAGGTCCTGGAACGCCACCTTTTACTAAGATGTAGCTATCTTCAGCGTTTACTTTTACAAGTTTAACATTTTGGATAGTAACACGGTCATGTCCCATTTTTCCTGAACCTTTTCTACCTTTGAATACTCTAGCTGGGTCAGAACCTGCTGCTCTAGCACCTGCTACTCTGTGAGATTTTGAACCGTGGCTTGCAGGTCCTCTTCCGTAGTTCCATCTTTTGATAGCACCTTGAGTTCCCTTACCTTTTGATATAGCAACTATATCAACTAGTTCACCTTCTTCAAAGATATCAACTGTGATTTTATCACCAGCTTTTAGTTCTGTAGCTTCGTCGCCTAGTCTAATTTCTTTAAGGTATCTTTTGTAAGATACGCCAGCTTTGTCATAGTGACCTCTGATAGGTTTTTTGACATTTTTTTCTTTTTTGTCAACTGTTCCTACTTGGATAGCATTGTAACCGTCATTTTCAATTGTCTTAACTTGGACAACGGCATTTCCCTCTGCTTTTAGAACAGTAACAGGAGTGATAACTCCGTCAGCATCGATTACTTGAGTCATGCCTACTTTTGTTGTAAATATACTCTTCATGAGTACCTCCTTAATTACAGCGGATTGATCAATCTAGTTAATTCTTATTAACCCCTATTCTCAATCATCCTAATTACAGTTATAGTTTAATTTCGATATCTACACCAGCTGGAAGATTTAACTTCTTTAGTGCGTCTAATGTCTTTGCATTAGGTCCTATGATGTCGATTAATCTCTTGTGTGTTCTTTGTTCAAACTGTTCTCTGGAATCTTTGTACTTGTGGACAGCTCTAAGAATTGTAATTCTTTCGATTTCTGTTGGTAATGGAATTGGTCCACTTACTTCTGCTCCGCTTCTTTTAACTGCTTCTACGATTTTCTCTGCAGAGCTGTCAATCACTTCGTGATCATAAGCTCTAAGTCTGATTCTTATCTTTTGTTGATTAGCCATTTTCCTCTCTCTTTCTTTCACGCCCGTCCGGGCGTTTGATAATAATTTGGAAATCACTTGGGATTCTTCCCAAGCTTGCTCGATTAGAGTTCCCTTATGTCTTTGGCCTTAAAACATAAGCAACATCTAACTTCTAAGCACTATTATAGTGTACGACTTTAAGTCAAGCTTTTCAAGTTATTTCTTAAGATTTTACATAAGTTTAGATATATTAACCAGCATATATAAAATCTCTTTAAGTCACAAGCTTTTCTTTAAGCCTATCATTTAGTTTACTAGGATTTTCTTTATTTTCAAGGCCATTAATATTTTCTTTTTTACATTTCTTTCTATATATATTATATAAGGGTCAAAATTTTTTATAATATTTATTCCAAAGGCCAGATACGATTGGTACTAGAATTGATGTAAGGATTACCACAGTTCCTAGTTGGGCGCTAGCAAGAGGAGCTAAGCTCTTCCAAGTCGGATCTAGGTCTGCCACAAGGCTTGGCACTATCACGGAATTACCTGCGGCAGTATAGATTGCAATAGCAGCCCAGCCTGGTCTTCTATTTACAAAAATATCTAGAGGCAAGCTAATAACAAAAGCCGCTCCGATTGTAAGAAGACTTAGGATAAATCCTCCAGCCCCTCCCCTTAGGATTGTTGATAGATTTATCCCACAACCTATGGCAAAGCCCAAAAAGGGCATGATATATTTTTGTGTCCCTGCGAGGAATTCACAAAATCTTTGGTCAATATTTCCCAAAAAGATTCCTAAAAGAATAGGCATGGCCAAGTCTAAAATTGATGTAGGGGTAATATCTGCTATTCCAAGCATTGAAAGGGTAAAATAGGTAAATATTGGCACAGAAATAATGGCAGTTATGGCTGCGCTTGCTATGTCGTATTCATCACCATAATCACCGCTTATGCCTATAAAAATAGAATTATTTTGATTTGAAATTGCGGCAATAAAGGCAAGAGCCGATATACCGAAAATCCCATTTCTGCCAAAGGCTTTGAAAAATATATAGCCTAGGACAATTGATGTAAGCCACTTAGATAAAAGTAATACTAGGCCCCTGTGAAGGGCTTTTTTAAGCCTTGCTAAGGTAAGTTGGCTGCCTACAGCAAGGAGGGTTATATCAATGATTGCGTTTAGGCCATCAGGGCTTGCTATAGCCTTAGTCATCGGTCCAAGGTCAAATACACTTGGAGCTAGACTATTTATAAGAGCTCCCACAAATAAAGGGACAATTATAGTAGCCGCTGGAATTTTTTTGAAAAATTTACTTAACATATTTTATCCTTACTAATCTCTTAGTTCCCAAGATACTTTATATAGATCTGGCAAGGGTTCCACTCATCCCAAAGGGTCGGAAAGACCTCCAGCTCCTTATAGCCGATAGCCTTATAAAAATTATTGGTGATATCATATTCTTCATAATGACCTGACTCTACAGTCTTAACTTGCGAATACGAATAACCTAGCGATTTGGCAAGCCTTTCATACTCTTTATTTAAGGCTTTTCCTACTCCTTTGCGGTGAAAGGCCTTCTTTATCCCCATTACAAAAATATCCGCACAGTCAGGGCTGGTCGCATTTAAGACAATGAAGCCAATCGGATTATTTTTACAAAAAGCTGCCAAAAAGTGCTTATCTTGAGAATCTCTTATATAGGCTTCAGTACTTTCAGCAAGTCCAAACCATTCTGGCAAATCATTTAAAATATCTCTAGCTATCTCTTCTTTTTCTTTCTTATCTTTTATTTCCTTAACATTAAATTCCATCTTGTCTCCTACTTATTTTTAAATCTCTTAGCCCAAAAATCTGTAATTATGGGTGTGAGAATAATTGTAACTACAACAGAAGCTGCTACTTGGGCTGTGGCAAGGCCTACAAAGGCCTTCCAGGTCGGATCAATTTCTGCAATCATAGCAGGCACAGCTACCGCATTGGCTCCAGTTGTGGCAAGGGCCCATCCAGTATGGCCTGGCCTTTTGTTAAACTTCATATCAGCAAAGACCGTAAAAGATCCCACTATAGCTATTACAACAAAGGCAAGGATAAGACCAGAAAAGCCAGCCCTATAGACATTTCTAAGGTCAATTGCTGACCCCATGGAAAAACCTAAGAAGGGAATAATCATCTTTTGACTTGTAGAAAAAATCTCCCTAGACCCCTTTATGAAATGTCCAATAAAAATCCCCAAAATCACAGGCATGGCAGAATCTAAGATTGCCAAAAATGGAATATTAGCAAGACCTCCCATGCCAAGAACTAGCATAGCGAGCATAGGACCTGTTATAATGGATCCAAAGCCTGCCAAGGCCTGGTCAATCCTATCCCCATAATTTATATTTAGGCTGATAAAGACGGAGTTATTGTGGTTTAAAACTCCGCAGGCAAGGGCCAAAAGTGATAGGCCAAAAACCCCTTCCCTGCCAAAAAGCTTTGAAATACCAAAGACAAGGATAAGTCCCATAGAAATCCTTGCTAGGGAAATAACACCAGCCCTCTTTATAACTTCGCCAATATTTGAAAAATCTATCTGAGAACCAGCCGCCATAAGGTTAAGGGCCATGAGGACCTTGACAGACCCATTTGAAAATAGGGCCTGGCTAAATTCTCCAAATCCAATCCCATCAGGAAAAGACGTATGAATAAGGGCCGCAAGCAAGAGGGGCACCATCATATTTCCCGCAGGAATTTTTTTAATTAAATCCATAAAATCTCCTTTATAAGACTTTACCATTCTTAAAAGCCTAAGTAGAAATCCCCCGATTTTTTTATAAATCAGGGGATAAATCTCATTTGATCACATATTTTTTAAGTCTATCAAAGGCTTCCTTAACCTTGGCATGAGGCAAGGCTAGATTCATCCTTATAGAATATTTGCCGTGGAAAGGCCTGCCATCTTGCCAAGCTACTCCCACATCCCAGCCAGCTTTTAAGATATGACCGATATCCACTCCCTTATCCTTGCAATATTTTTCAAAGTCAACAAAGAGCATATAGGTGCCTTCTGGTTTAAAGACTTCTACTCCAGCAAAATTATCCCTAATAAAATCACAAGCATAATTCACATTCTCGCCTATAGTTTTATTAAGCTCGTCAGTCCATTCATGACCTGTCTTAGAATAGGCGCCAATTAGGGCGTGCATGGATAAGACATTCATGGAATTGTAGTGGGAAAGAGAGGCTTCCTTATTTATCCTATTTCTTATATATTCATTGTAGATAATATGGTAAGATCCGACTAGGCCTGCAAGGTTAAAGGTCTTGCTTGGAGCGTAGAGGGCAACGGTATTTTCGTGGGCATAGGTACTTACTGACTGGGTTGGGATTTGCTTGTGACCAAAAAGAATTATATCTGACCATATTTCATCAGAAATAATCTTTACCTGGTGGCGTTGAAAAATATCGACAGCCTTCTTTAATTCTTCCCTTGTCCAAACCCTGCCTGTCGGGTTGTGAGGGTTGCAGATAATGGCTGTAGTAATTTTTTGGTCAATTATTTTTCTTTCCATATCCTCATAATCCATGACCCATTTTCCATCCTCATCCTTTATTAGGTCTGAATGGATAATATGGTAGCCATTATTAGCCAGAGAATTTGTAAAGCCGATATAGGTAGGAGAATGAACCAGAACCTTATCTCCTCTGGAGCAAAAGACATTTAGGGCTGATATAAGACCGCCCAAGACCCCATTTTCATAGCCGATGTCTTCTTTTTTGATATCATAAATTCCCTTTCTCTCCTTGTGCCAAGAGATAATCGCCTGGTAATATTCATCTGTCGCCATAAAATAGCCAAAGGCTGGATGATTTACCCTATTTATTATGGCTTCTTGGATGGAAGGCGCTGTCGGGAAATTCATATCAGCAACCCACATAGGAATGACTTCAAAGCCTTCCCTTGGCCTATCAGGACTCATACCAGGCATAAGACCAAGCCCATCGACAGCTATAGCATCCATCCCATGCCTTTCAAGCATCTGGTCAAAGTTAAATTTCATAATCTCCTCCTCGTTTTTAATTCCTTTACATATCTTATCTTCATTATACTCATTTTGCTTTTGGAAAATAAGGCATAAAAAATCAACCCCCTGAGGAGTTGATTTTTAAGCTTTAATATTCTTTTTTCTTCTTGCTTGCCTTTAGGCCTGCCATAGAAGCTGCTGCTAGGATTGCATAGATTGATAGGCCTGGTACACCTGTTTTTGGTGCTGATAATGGGTTATTTTTAGCTTTTCTTCCAGCTACTACATCACCCATAGCTACTCCACCTTTTGCCTTTTCATCCTTCTTGGCTTCTTTTTCTGCTTGCTCTTTATCTTTGCTAGCTTCTTTGTCAGCTTCTTTTTCTTTTGCTTGATCTTTTTTAGATTCTTCAGCCTTGTTTTCTTTGTTTTCTTTGTTTTCCTTCTTGTCTTCCTTCTCAACTGTAGATGCATAAGAGTTAGAAGAGAAGAAATACCATGGATAGGTCATTCTTTCTTGGGCTAGGAAAGATTCATAGAGAGCCTTGGCCTCTAGATAAGCCTTGTAAGCTAAGTCATAAGCTGCCTTAGCCTTATTGTAATCAGCTTTTATAGGCTCAAGTTTGTCATTAGCTTCTTTTAACTTCTCCTTTAGGCCTGGCATTTTTTCATCTAAAGCCTTGTACTGACCTAAAAGTGATACAAACTGAGCATTGCCACTTAGGCTATCAAGATTATTTGCATCTAGCTTGGCTGCTTCTTTGTTAGCTTCTTCTGCCTTAGCTAGTTTTTCCTTAAGACCATCTAATTCTTTATTTAGTTTTTCCTTAGCTTCTTGAGCTTGCTTTAAGTCTTCTTGAGAATTTGCTAAGTTTTCTTTAGCTTGGTCAAGGGCTTTAAGAGCTGCCACATAGGCCTTATTCTTATCTGTCAATGCATCAAGGGCTTTTTGAGCATCATCTTTTGCCTTTTGACTTGCTGCAAGCTTATCCTTGCTTGCCTTAAGATTTTCTTCTGTGCTTGCTAGGATATTATTCTTTGCATCAAGTTCTGCTTTAGCATCTTCGATTTGCTTATTCAAATCATCTAGTTTTGCCTTATCCTTTTCGCTTTGGTTAGTTTTAGCTTCTAAGTCGTTTTTCTTTTGACCTAGGCTTTGGTTAAGGTCAGATAGGGTAGATTTTTGCTTATTAAATTCAGCTTGGGCCTTATCTTTAGCCTCTTGCTTCTTAGTTAAATCTGCCTTAGCTTCATCTAGGTCTTTATTTGCAGCAGCTAGCTTTGTTTTTATTTCTGCTATATCTTTGTTTAATGCTTCAATTTGTTTGGCATTTGTATCATTTTTAATTAAATCAGCAATTTTCTTATTGGTTTTATCTAAGGATGATTTTTTCGAATTTAAGGTATCGATTAAAGTTGAATTTGCCTCGTCTAAATCCAGAATTTGTTTTTTATTAGCTTCTTGGGTTGCCTTATCTTTATTTATAGATTCATTTCTAGTATTGATGGCATTATTTAGCTTTGTTATAGACTCATCAAGCTTAGCTATTTCAGCTTCTTTATCGTTCACCTTCTTCTTGATACCTGCTAGTTGAGCTCTAAGATTAGCAAGTTTTTCCTTATCTTCCTTGCTTATAGATTTATTGCCAGCCATAACATCTTTTAGGCCATTATAGTAGTCTAAAAATCTTTCCTTGTATTCTTCTACTGAGTATAGACCCTTATCTCTTACAGTAGGATTTAGAACGACTGACTTA
Organism: Anaerococcus sp. NML200537; assembly: GCF_026131715.1. Taxonomy (NCBI): domain Bacteria; kingdom Bacillati; phylum Bacillota; class Tissierellia; order Tissierellales; family Peptoniphilaceae; genus Anaerococcus; species Anaerococcus sp. NML200537. The sequence goes on from NZ_JAMXSL010000021.1 coordinate 30,872, forward strand.
ACAAATCCATGTTTGCCTGGTCTTACTGCATAACCTGCAGATTGAGAATCTCTAGGTGTTCCCCCTTCTTTCCACATCAAGTCATCTACTAGATTTGTATAGTGGCCTACTGCTGTCGACCCAAATTCTGTTTCGATATCATTTTCATTTTCTTTTATAAACGCATCCATTTCTTTTCTTGATTTAAGCTTCTCATTATTTCTTAGATGATCAAATAGCTTCTTTTCTTCATCCCACCAGCCTTCTAGGGAAGATTCAAAAAATTTTGATGGGGTATCAAGTCCTTCTTCTGGATGCCAAGACAAGTTTTCATAAGGAGGATTATAAACTGTTGCATGGACTCTCTGATAAGCCGAGAAATTTGCATTTGCTTGGGCTACTGCCATATCAAAGTCGCTAATCTTAAGGATGCTTAACTTTCTACCATCAATTCCTCCATCTTTTTCCCTTTTATTATTTATAACCTTGATGGCATCTATGGACTTTTTCATATTTTCTAGTTGTCTAGAATCATCTGCAGTCATGGTCTTATTTTTTTCTAAATATTCTTTACCATTTTTTGCTACCATACCAAAATAATTCTCTTTTGGTAGTTTACTAAATACATTAGCTGCATCAGTTGAGCCCATTTCTTCAAAAAATCCTACAGAACCCTTGTTCCACTGAGCTTTAGCTGCTGCCTTTTCCTCTTCACTTGGTGCTTTTTTAGCATCTGCTTCCGCTTTATCAAGGGCTTTTTGTGCATTTGCTTGGTCTTCTTTTAATTTTACAAGTTCATCTTGGGCTGCATTTTTCTCTTCTTCTAATTTTGATTTTGCTTGCTCATCAGTCTTGTTTGCTTCTTCGTTATTTTTGATTTTTTCTTCAAGGGCCTTGCTTTTTTCTCTTAAGGCTTTTGCAGCATCAGTATTAGCTTGTATTTTTTTATTTGCGTCTTCTATCTCTTTTTCAAGTTTATCTTTTTCAGCTTGGGCTTCTTTTAGCTCCTTATTATTAGCTTCACTTTCTTCTATGATAGCATTTAGGTTTTCATTTAATTCTGCAAGCTTATTTTCTAGTGCTTCTTTGGCCTCTTTCTTTTCCTTGAAGGTCTTTTCTGAAGCTTCTAGGTCATTTTCCTTATTTGTTAAATCTTTAGAAAGACTATCTAGGTCGATTGCCTTTATCTTTTCTTCGGTTTCTGCTATTTCCTTTTTTAAATTTTCTATATTGGCTAAATTTTCTTGATTAGCCTTATTTAAATCATTATAGGACTTTTCTACTTGATTTTTCTTGGCTTGAGCTTTTTGGACTTCTTCCTTATCGCTCTTAAGATTATCTTCTATCTCTTGTGTGGCTTTTTTATCTTCTTCTAACTTAGCCTTGGCAGAATCTAGGTCTTTTGTGGCTTCTGTAATTTGATCTCCTAGTTCGGGATTGGCTTTGTTTAGATCATCGACTTTTTTCTCTGCATCTTTTAGTTTGCTTGTATTTTCTTCTATATCAGACTTGGCCTTATTTTCTTTTTCTTCTTCTGTCTTGGTAGCAGCTTGGTTTTTGGAAATTTCTTCCTTGGCCTTATCGACCTGGGCTTGCTTATCAGCTTTCTCTGCCTCTACCTTATCTTCAATTTGTTTTTGGGTATCATCTATTTCTTTCTGATTATCATCTACCGCTTTTTGGGCCTGGTCTAATTCTGATTTGGCCTTGTCATATGGCTCCTTCTTTTCATTTAGATTTTTTTCTTCCTTGGCAAGGTCTGCTTCTTTGGCATCTAAATTTGCTTTTGCTTTTTCTTTAGTATCAATTACTTCTTCTTTGGTCTTTTCGTTTGCTTGCTTATCGTTAGCCTTATTGCTTTCTTCTGCATAGGCTGTATTTGGTAGTATTGCACCAATTGAAAGGGCCATTAATAAAACAATATTTTTAAAATTTTTATTCTTCATAATATGCGCAGGCATCCTCCTTGTCTGTTTTATATTATTATATCATATATTTCTTTATTTTTAAGTATTTTATCTATATTATCTATCTTTTTAATATAACAAAATAAAATAATTTATTTTTAACAATGTTTTTATTTTCTTGAAATATATTTATGGCTATTGCTTATAAATAGACCTTGGAGTATAATGTTCGCAGATAGTTAGTTATTTAATTAACAAAATATAGATTCGGAGGAATTTATGACTTATACAACTTTTTCAGTACCTAACAATATTGTACATGGAGAAAACGCTCTTACATATCTTGCTAGTCTAAAGGGCAAGAAGGCTTGCCTTGTTACTGGCGGCTCTTCTATGAAGAGATTTGGATTTTTAGATGAGGCCAAAGAACAGCTTGAAAAGGCTGGTATGGAAGTTTTAATAATCGATGGAGTTGAACCAGATCCATCTGTTAAGACTTGCCTTGCTGGTGGGGCTAAGATGGCTGAATTTGAACCTGAGTGGATTATTGCTATCGGTGGCGGTTCTGCTATGGATGCTGCTAAGGCTATGTGGGTTTTCTATGAACATCCAGATTGGGATTTCGAAAGACTTGCTGCTTTTGATAACCCACCACTTAAAAACAAGGCTAGGATGATTTGTATACCTTCTACATCTGGTACAGCTAGTGAAATTACAGCCTTCTCTGTTATCACTGATACAGAAAAGGAAATCAAATACCCACTTGTTCACCCAGATTTCGTTCCAGAAGTTGCCCTTCTTGATATGAGAATCCCTGCTACCATGCCTCCTAAGATTACAGCAGCTACAGGTATGGATGTTATGACCCATGCTGTTGAGGCTTTTGTTTCTACAGCAGCTGATGACTTTACAGATCCTTATGCTATCAGAGCTATAGAGCTTGTCTTTGGATATCTAAAGAAGGCTTATGACAATGGAGATGACATGGAAGCTCGTGAAAAAATGCATATTGCTTCTTGTATAGCTGGTATGGCCTTTACCAATGCTTCACTTGGTATAGTTCACTCTATGGCCCACAAAATCGGCGGCATCTTCCACCTAACCCACGGCGAAGCAAATGCTATTATGCTTCCTTACATCATCGATTACAACAGAAAAGAATGCGATAAATATGACAAAATCGAAAAAATTCTTGGAGTTGATGATATAGCTGAAGAAATTAGAAAGTTAAATGCAGCTGTTGGCCTTACCGCTAATATCAAAGATGGTAAGAACACAGTTATTCCAGAAGATAAATTTGAAGAAGTTTTAGATACAATGAGTGAAAATGCCTTCAAGGATGCTTGTACACTTACAAACCCAAGACAAACAAGCCCAGAAGACATCAAAAAAATCTACCACGCCGCTTATTACGGAGAAAAGGTAGACTTCTAAGAAAATATAAGTGGCTGTTGGAAAAGCCCTAATATAGAAAAAAGACGAGGAAACTAAACATCCTCGTCTTTTTCTGATACACAGTATAGATAAAACTATACCTTCAATTCCTCCATTAAATATCGCCTTTAAATCTATACCAGAACCTATGGCGAATCCTAAGCCTCTTTATGGTAGGCTGGCTAGCTACAGCAGCTAAGGTTATATCAATTATAGCATTAAGGCCTTCCTTGCTAGTCATAGCCGCCGTCATCGGTCCAAGCTTAAGGAGACTTGGGGCAAGGGTATTTAATATAGAAGCCAAAATCATAGGCACAACTATGCTTGTTCCCGGAACTTTTTGTAAGTATAATTGTCAATCTTATCCCTCCTAAAAGCAAATCAAAAAAACGCCAAGGGAATTTCCCCCCCTAGCGTTTTTGTTGCTAAAGCTTCCCTGCTTATATTCTATTATTTATCCAGCAAATTATATCGCCAATTACTTCGTCTTTGGCATATTCATTCATGATTTCATGGCAAAGACCCTTATAGATTTTAATTTGGCAGTCTTTAGATGAATTATTTTCAAAAAAGTCAAAAGAATCTTTAAAGTTAACTAGGGCATCGTCCCTGCCGTGGAGGATTAAAACTGGGTAAGAAAAGTCTTTTTCATTTTCCTTAAACCAAGCTATTCCGTCTTTTACTGCATATAAAAGACCCAGTTGGTATTTTTTAAGGTTTAATGGGTCAGCAACATAGGCTTCTACAACTTCTTTTACAGAGCAAACCCCGTCGCCAAGCTCGTTTGGAAGTTCTGTGTGTGGGTCAAGTCCAGGACCTACCATTTCAGTCATCTTATTATTATCATGAGTAAGACCTCCAGAAGTAATGACTCCAGCAAGGTTTTTATCTTTATACTTAGCCCCGTATAGGCTTACGGCAAAACCACCCATAGAATGGCCTAACAAAAATACTGGCTTATCAGGATTTTCTTCTATGGCCCTATCTACCACAACATTTACATCTTCTAACATATCATTGTAGTCTTTGTAAAAGCCTCTCTCGCCTTCAGATTGGCCGTGGCCCCTGTGGTCAAACCTATAGGTCGAAAAACCTGCATTGTGAAATTTCTCAGCCACATAATCGTACCTACCAGAATGTTCTGCCAGACCATGGACAATAACAACTGCAGCCTTGGCATTTTTTGCTTCTTCCTTGTTGTAAAATAAAACTGTGCCATCAAAAGATTCAATAAAATTTGTCATGATCATTCCTCCAATTTTTTCTATATCGAATATTTGCTTTCCTAAACAAAAGCTTCTTATAAATTAATACCCATAAAAGCGATTTCCTTTTCAATTAATTTTGCTTCTAAAACAATATTTGTTTCTGCCTTTTCATCATTTAAAATCTTTAGAAGCTTATCTATAGCAAAATCAACATGGTCTGAAATGCTCTGGACGATTGATGCAATGGCTTGGTTGATGTATTCAGTAGTATGGATATTGTCAAAACCTATAATGCCATGGTCTTCAGGGATTTTTATTCCTTCATTTTCCATAAGTTTATAGGCATTTAAAGCAAGCCTATCTAACTCAAATTGGATTGAGTCAAATTCTGGTTTTTTCTTAGAAAATCAATTAATTTCAAGAGGTCTCCCTCTGGGTCTTTTACTTTAAATTCAACAAAATTCGCTTCATCATAATACTTATAAAGAGCCTCGACAAAACCTGATTTTTTGGCAATATAGGACCTAGACATATAAGCAGTATCCAAAGGACACATAGAGGGGTTTCTTGTAAGAATTATCCTTAAAAAGCTTGACAGTCTGGTCTATAGCCTCAATTTCATCTATATAGACGTTTACAATTTTCTTGTCAGTTGTTTTAACATCCTTTTAGGATAAGAAAAAGGGGCTGTTGCAGAATGAATAAATCGTCGCCAATTCATTAGAGGAACCTTGTGAAAAGTCTCACACGCCGACGGGCTAATTACCTCCATGAGCCGGCAGGCAAACCGAAGCCGACGGTCGGCCCAAAAATTTTCCACAAGAGTCTCAAGGAGCCGACGGGCTTTTCTCGCTTCGCTCGAGTGCTCCGCACGGGTCCTCCATGAGCCGGACAGGCTATCTTCTAATAATGGGACGATAGTTATTCATAGTTTTGCAACAGCCCCTTAATTCTTTGTTATTTATAATATTTAGCCAAATAAATGTCCCAAGAAGTAAGGCAATTGATTGCGCCAAGATGGCCAATCGTGAGGCACATCATAGCCCCACTCATCAAACCAGGCAGGGATTTGCTTAGCTTCAAAGGCTTGCTTTAAGGTATAGAATGATGGCAGGCCATCATCTTCCCAAGCTCCGTGGCCTGTGCAAACAATAATATCTCCAGCCCTGTACTTATCCAAAAACCAAGGGTCGTTTTGATTCCATAAATAATCTGCCGGACTATTTTCATAAACTACCATATCTGACCCATAGTCGCCCCCAAAGAACCTAACATCATAAACTCCAGATAGGGCCAGAGTCTTACAAAATACATCAGGATGCCTTAGGTAGAAATTGACAGCGTGAAAGGCCCCCATCGAGCAACCTGTAGTCATCATAGGGTCAAACCAAACTGTCTTGTGCTTTATAAAGGGAATAGCCTCTTCAATTATATATTTATCGTACTGGTTATGGGCAAGGGCCCTATCGTGCATAGATTTATTAGCTAGCCAAGATTCTCCATCAATAGAAGATAGGGTAAAAAATTGAACCCTACCTGCTTCTATAAAGTCTTTGGCAGCATCAATCATGCCAAAGTCGGCAAATTCGTTGTGACTTCCCCCAGATGATGGGAAAACTAGGACAGGCATTCCCGAATAGCCATACCTATTCATATACATTTCCCTGCCCAAAATCCCCGAATAATGGCTTAAAAATTCAACGTGCATTAGTCCTCCTTGTGCTTGTGGACAAAATCAATGATTTGGTCAATATCACTTACATCATCAGTCGTGATTATATATTTAAAATCACCCTGGATTGAAGCAAAGGCCTTTTCAGCGCGACTTGCTTCCTTGACCCTATCGCCAAATTTTGCCCTGATATCATCTTCGTAATGGCAATAAGTATAAATATCTCTTTGGCTTAGACCAAGGGCATTGTGAGGAGCCTTTGGTATTTTAGAAATCTTCTCACCCTTAACCATTCTGGCATAGATATCATAAAGATCAATTGCAAAGGCGTGATTATAGACATCTATAGCATAGCCACCTGTAACCCTATTATTGTATTCTATAGCTATATAAGACCCATCAGCCCTTTTGAAAAACTCAATATGGAAAAATCTCCCCTTCATGCCAAATGCCTTGACAGCAGCCCTGCCATATTCGACGATTTTTGGATCAAGGTCGCTTTTTACAATAAAAGCTAGATCAAGCTGGTCACGGACAAGCTCAAGGGTAGGAATGGTGTGATAAAGACCAGTTTCAAAAATTATCTCCCCATCCATATCAACAATCCCATCATAAGTACAAAGAAGACCATCTTCGACATAAGGCTCTATGAAATATTCTATAGACCTATCCCGCTTGGCTAAAAAATCATTAGCATCGGCCTCATTTTCAATCTTAAAAGTCCCACCAGCCCCAACACCATTATCGGGCTTAGCCACAAAAGGATAGGAAATTTCTTCAACAACTTTTTTAAAATCAGCATCATTTCTAATCACATAACCATCAAGGACAGGAACACCAGCCTCCTTGAAATACTTTTTCATTCTAGACTTATACTTAAATTTAAGAAGGTCATCTGGCCTAAGGCCTGGTATATTAAATTGTTCACGAAGCTTAGCATCAAGCATCAACCAATATTCATTGTGGCTTTCAAGCCCACCAATAGGGCCATGCTTATAAAACAAAAAAGCCACAGCCCTCTTAACTTCATCAAGATTTTCTAGAGAATCAACCCTAAAATATTCTCCAAGAGAGCCCTTAAGCTCATCAGATAAGTTCTCATAAGGCTCATCTCCTATACCCAAAACATTGACTCCATTAGCCCTTAGGCGGTGGGAGAAATTTTGAAAATTTGGTGGAAAATGAGGAGAGATTATTATAAAATTCATTTTTCTTATTATTCCTTTCTATGTTTATCCAAGATAAATTATCTTTAGGGGGCTTCCCCCTTAAGGACCCCCTAGTTGGGGTTTTTTTGTCCAAGATAATAGTATTATATGCTTTTTTTATTGGGATTTTTACATTATAATGAATTATTTTTATTTAGTATTTTTCTTCGTAATGTCATCTCATAATAAATTATTGTCATCAAGCTGATGACTTCGCCAAAGGGGAGGCCCAAGGACCCTTTCGCATGGGTCCTCATCGGACGGAAACCCGTTTGCTACGCAAACTCCTCCGTGCTACCGCACTATGTTTCCGGCATAAACGCCCCAAATCAAGGGGCGTTTATGTCCCCCTTAAACCCCTCCCCGTTACACCCCGCAAGCGACTCCTTAGCGGAGGGCAAAATATGTAGATTTTTTTCAAAAATCTTCTTTAGTATAGCAGTTTGCTTCGTATGTAGGTGGCCTTGTTCTTACTGATTTAAAATCAAAAATCCCCTAAAAATCACAATCTAGTCCAAATAGGAATTTTATAGTTACTTGTCATCTTAGTAGTTACAATATTTTTATTTAAGTATGGTTGTCAGTGTGATTTTCTTAACGGTGACTTTTTATTTTAAATCTCCCCATAGATTAGTATTTTAGACCCTATTATCGCAATGTTTGCCAAAGGCAAACGAGCCTTAGCCCTACTTTGACGTCGATATTCTCTCAGAATACAGAATAATTCTCCCATGGTCGTGAGATTTTGTAAATGGAGATGCCGTTAAGAAAATCTCCTGACGCACGAGTACAAATTATAATTCTGTAACTACTGAGATGTAGAGTATATACAAAACATAAATTTGGACTAGATTGAGATTTTTAGGCATCGGAATGTCAAAATCAGTAGGAATAAAGATGGCTAGTACAAAGAGTTTTGCCTACTTATAGAGGATTGCCGTTAGGCAATCTTCACTGTTCGCACTCCGCCTAAGGAGCAGAGGGGGTGAGGGAAAAGGGGGTTTAAGGGGGAAAGCTGGAGGGGGCCTCTGCCGCCCTATGGTACCCCCAAAAAGTTGTAGCTCAATTTCTTACAATACAAATATATTATAGATTGATGGTGGCCCTTTTCTATAGAAAAGGGCGATTTATCAAGATAATATACTGATTTTTTCTTTCGACCT
>NZ_JAMXSL010000022.1:0-38649 GCF_026131715.1 Anaerococcus sp. NML200537
TGCTCTGTCTGCTTGTAGGCGCTAGGTTTCAGGTTCTATTTCACTCCCCTTTCGGGGTTCTTTTCACCTTTCCCTCACGGTACTTGTTCACTATCGGTCACATGTTAGTATTTAGCCTTAGGGGATGGGCCCCCTATCTTCACAACGGATTCCTCGTGTCCGGTGCTACTTTCCCTCTGTCCATATTTAACTGTCGCGTACAAGACTATCACTTTCTTTGGTTCATCTTCCCAAATGATTCTGCTAATTAAATATGATCCTTAATGAGTTAGGCTCTTTTCTTTTCGCTCGCCGCTACTAGGAAAATCGAGTTTTCTTTCTTTTCCTCCTGTTACTTAGATGTTTCAGTTCACAGGGTCTTGCTTCATTAAGCTATGTATTCACTTAATGATGACTGTGTCTTCCACAGCCGGGTTTCCCCATTCGGAGACCTAGGGGTCAATGCTTTTTGTGAGCTTACCCTAGTTTTCGTTCACTTACGTCCTTCGTCGCCTTCATGTGCCAAGGCATCCACCTTGCGCCCTTTCTTTCTTGACTGGAAATATTGTTTGCTATTTAGTTTTTATGGTTCTTTTTTGCAAATTCGCTTGAGAATTTGCATGGTGGAGATAAAGAGATTCGAACTCTTGACCCCCTGCGTGCAAGGCAGGTGCTCTCCCAGCTGAGCTATATCCCCATATTTTTATTTGGCTTTGAACCAAATTGTATATCAATGGTTTTTGTTTTTGTTTCCGTGTGAGGAGAGAGCGTACCCTCTCCTCATCCTTAGAAAGGAGGTGATCCAGCCGCACCTTCCGATACGGCTACCTTGTTACGACTTCACCCCAGTTACTGACCCTACCTTCGACTGCTGCGTCCAAAAGGTTCGCTCACAGGCTTCGGGTATTGCCAACTTCCATGGTGTGACGGGCGGTGTGTACAAGACCCGGGAACGCATTCACCGCGGCATTCTGATCCACGATTACTAGCAACTCCAACTTCATGCACTCGAGTTGCAGAGTGCAATCCGAACTGGGACAGGCTTTTTGAGATTTGCTTGACATCGCTGTCTTGCTGCTCTGTGTACCTGCCATTGTAGCACGTGTGTAGCCCAAGTCATAAAGGGCATGATGATTTGACGTCATCCCCACCTTCCTCCGGTTTGTCACCGGCAGTATCGTTAGAGTCCCCAACTTAATGATGGTAACTAACAATAGGGGTTGCGCTCGTTATGGGACTTAACCCAACATCTCACGACACGAGCTGACGACAACCATGCACCACCTGTATTACAGTCTTCCGAAGAAGTAAGGAACTATCTCTAGCTCCCGCCGTAATATGTCAAGACTTGGTAAGGTTCTTCGCGTTGCGTCGAATTAAACCACATGCTCCGCTGCTTGTGCGGGTCCCCGTCAATTCCTTTGAGTTTCACACTTGCGTGCGTACTCCCCAGGCGGAGTGTTTAATGCGTTAGCTGCGGCACCCAGATTTACTCCAGACACCTAACACTCATCGTTTACGGCGTGGACTACCAGGGTATCTAATCCTGTTTGCTACCCACGCTTTCGTACCTCAGCGTCAGGTTATGGCCAGAAAGTCGCCTTCGCCACCGGTATTCCTCCTAATATCTGCGCATTTCACCGCTACACTAGGAATTCCACTTTCCCTTCCATACCTCAAGATGAGCAGTTTTAAAAGCTTACTATAGTTGAGCTATAGGATTTCACTTCTAACTTGCTTACCCGCCTACGTACCCTTTACGCCCAATGATTCCGGACAACGCTCGGACCTTACGTATTACCGCGGCTGCTGGCACGTAATTAGCCGGTCCTTATTCGTATAGTACTGTCATTTTCTTCCTATACAAAAGATTTTTACAACCCGAAGGCCTTCTAAATCACGCGGCGTCGCTGCATCAGGGTTTCCCCCATTGTGCAAAATTCCCCACTGCTGCCTCCCGTAGGAGTCTGGGCCGTGTCTCAGTCCCAATGTGGCCGTACACTCTCTCAAGCCGGCTACTGATCGTTGCCTTGGTGAGCCATTATCTCACCAACTAGCTAATCAGACGCAAGTCCATCTTAGAGCGATAAATCTTTGACCAGGCTACCATGCGATAGCTTGGTATCATTGGGTATTATTCTCCGTTTCCAGAGGCTATCCCCATCTCTAAGGCAGGTTACTCACGCGTTACTCACCCGTCCGCCACTAATCCACTTAAAATCACTCCGAAGAGATCAATTAAGTTTCATCGTTCGACTTGCATGTGTTATGCACGCCGCCAGCGTTAATCCTGAGCCAGGATCAAACTCTCATAAAAAAATTGTATGAAAGTCTTAGATCAAGACTCTTATTCATTTACATCTGACTTAATCAAATGCGTGATTTATTCTTGTATATCAAGAATCATTTACTGTAAAGAAATTTAACTAGGTTATAGTTGTTATTCTTTAAAGTTTTTGTTTTGCTATTTTAAATAGCTACAAAAACCATTGATATTTAATTTATATGAAATGTCTTAGCATTTCTGGTTCATGTCTCAGCATTTATCGTGCTGACTATTATATAGTACCACAGGTTTTTTATCTTGTCAAGACTTCTTTTCATTTTTTTATGATTTTTTTATCTTGGCGATTAGTTCCTGTCGCACCGACATTTAATACTATAACATCTATTTTTCTCTTTGTCAAATTTTTTTTGTATTTTTTTACCTATTTATTTTTGCTTCCTTATATATATGATTTTTTATCCTTTATCTTTTTCTATAATGAAAAACCCTCCTTAAGGAGGGCTTACTTAATTAATCTTCTTCTGGTTCATAGTTTACTATTGATACCATTTTTCCATTTTTATCTTTTATTTTTCTGATTCTTTTATCAAATTCTAATCTTTTCATCCATATTATTTTATCACAGCCTGTACACCTTAGCTTGATGTCTGCTCCTACTCTTTCGATTTGCCAGAGGTTTTCTCCACATGGATGGCCCTTTTTTAGGGTTATTATGTCATCTAATTTATATTTTTTCATTTGTTTCGTACCCCACTAAGCTTGCTTTTACCCCTCTTTTTTCCATCTCTAATTTTATTAGCTCTCTTGCTTTTCTTGCTATAGCCCATTGGCTTCCTGCTTTGACTTCCGCTAGCATTCTTACTTTATAAGAGAATTCATCAAAACTGTTTATTTCAAAAAAGCTAAAGTCCTCTATAAAGTCTTTTTTATATTCGCTATTTTTTAGTTCTTTTGATACTTTTTCTATTATTTCTTTTGCTTCTTTTAGGTCCGTGTCATAGGATAGTCTGAAGCTTACATCTGATTTAGCCGGCCCTCTGTTAAAGTTTTGAACTTTTTCTATTTGGGAGTTTGGGATTATGTGGATTGACCCGTTGAAGTCTCTTATTTTTGTTGTTCTTAGGTTTAGCTCTTCTACTTCTCCTTCTGCACTTGCTGTCTGTATCCATTCTCCTACTCTTATCTTATCATCTATTATTATAAAGGCTCCTTTTATAAAGTCGCTGATTATAGATTGTGATGCGAAGGCTATGGCTAGACCTCCAACTCCTGCTGTAGCTATGAGTGCTGAGGTATTTATTCCTAGACCATCTAATATTCCTATAAGTACTACAAAAACAACTATTGTTTTTATTATTGAGTAGAGGAGGTTGCCTGCAGTTTTTATTTTCGACTTGTTGGCAATTTTCCCTGACCTTTCACTTTCTATTAGTTTGTCTATTAATTTTCTTGCTATTTTCAGAAAAACTAGCCCTATTAATATCATTATCAGTGTTGATGTTAATTTTAGGACCAACTGATTTTTGACTAATTCTGATATGAATGGTGTTTTTTCTAGAGTATCTGCTATTTGCTCATTTGCTGTTTCTGTCAATTTTTTCTCCTAGGATTTTTTCTATTTCTCTAGCTAGATTTTGATGAAAGTCGCTTGCTAGGTGGATTCCATCTAAGTAATGTCCATCAATTTGGCTTGCCCTTATATAGTAATCTGCCCCATGAACTTTTTCTTCTAAGGCCTTTATTTTCCTATTGACTCCTTCATAGAAGCTGAAGATTTTTTCTTCTTCTATATAAGGAGGGCTTATTAGCATCGTTTTTCTTGCCTGAGATATATTTAGTATACTTTTTAGATTCTCTTCTACAAACTCGAGGCTTTTACCATTCATAAAGTCATTGGTCCCACCAAATATTATTAGTAGATCTTCTTTTTCTTTTAATTTTTGATATCTCTTGTATCTATTTAACATCTCTTCTGTTGTCGACCCATTTACTCCAAGGTTTTTAATTTCAAAACCCGCCTTTTGTAAAAAGCGGGTGTATGATTTTTCTTCTACTAAGTAGCCTAGGGTAAAAGAATCTCCTAATGCGACTATTTTCATTATTTGACCTTTTTTAAGACTAGGGCTGTTCTTGATGGTATATAGATTTTTATGCCATCATAGTCAGTGCCCGGAAGTTTTTCTGTTGTGTATGTGTAATCGTGACTTATTCTGCCAAAACCACCAAATCTAAATTCGTCTGAGTCCATTAGAACTTTAAATTCTCCTATATCATGGATTGGTAGGTGGAAGGATTCGTAGGAATCTGTTGGGTGAAAATTAAATAGGTAGACTAGGTCTCCATTTCTGAAGGCTATAATTTTTCTATCGTTATCCAGCCATAGCCTATAGGTTGTTTTGCCTAATTGATGGTATTCCTTAACAAATTCTATCATGGCCCTATCAAATTCGTTTAGATATTGGTATTTTAGATAATCTGCATCGGATAGAGACCACATACGACGTGCGTAATGATAGGAGAAGCCGTTGCCTTCTCTTGGGAAGTCTATCCATTCTGGATGACCAAATTCATTGCCCATGAAGTTTAGGTAACCATCTGTTCCCATTGATATGGTTATCCATCTTATCATCTTGTGGAGGGCTATGGCCCTGTCTATGATTAGATTATGGCTGTCTTTGGACATAGAATCGTACATTTCCTTATCTGCTAGCCTGAAGATGGTGGTTTTTGAACCTACTAGGGCTTGGTCGTGACTTTCTACATAGCCTATTCTTTTTTCATTTGGTCTGTGGGTTGTTAGTTCGTACCACATGTTGGATAGGTTCCAATCGTAGTCATTTTTCTCTAGGGCTTTTTCCCAGAAATCTGGCATTCCCATCGCTAGCCTATAATCAAATCCTATACCGCCCTGGCTTACTGGCAAACACATACCTGGCATACCTGACATATCTTCTGCTATGGTTATAGCATTTGGTTTAATTTCTCTGATTAATTCGTTGGCCATTTGTAGGTAATTTAAGGCATCTATGTCTGTATTCATTGAGAAATATTTGCCATAATTATCAAAAGCTTCTCCCCTGCCGTGATCTCTATAGATCATGGAGGTGACTCCGTCAAACCTAAAACCATCGAAGTGATATTCTTCTAGCCAATATTTAACATTTGATAGAAGGAAGTGATTTACTCCTGCCTTGTGATAATCAAAAAGCTTGGAATCCCAGTCTGGATGGTCACCTTCTCCGCCTGCATGGAAAAATTGATAGTCGGTTCCGTCAAATTCATTGATACCTTCAGCTGTATTTTTGACTGAGTGGGAATGAACTAGGTCCATTATCACATTTAAACCCATTTGGTGAGCTGTGTTTATTAGGCTCTTTAGGTCGTTATTTTCCCCATACCAGGAAGATGGTGCAAAGAAATTTGATACTTGATAGCCAAATGATCCATAGTATGGATGTTCGGCTATAGCCATAAGTTGAACTGTATCATAGCCTGCCTTTTGTATTCTTGGCAAGATATATTTTTCAAATTCTTTGTAGGATGATACCTTGCCTTCTTCACCTGCCATTCCTATGTGGGCTTCATAAATTAGTGGATTGTCCTTTTTTATTTCAAAATCTTGGTCTGTCCACTCAAATTCTTTTCTTGGATTTTCTAGAACCATAGCATAGTCAAGATTTTCATTTCTTTCGACCCTTCTTGAATAAAGTGGTATTCTTTCTGATAATCTACCATTTGCATCTACTAGTACTTTTATCCTTGATTTGTGTGGGATTGTCCTGATTCCTTCGACAAAGATTTCCCAATCTTCGTCATTTATTTTATGGAGAGGATGGGAGTGCTTATCCCATCCATTAAAATCTCCTATTATATAAAGACCGTCAGCATTTGGAGCCCATTCTCTATATATCCAGCCTCCCTTTACCTTGTGGAAGCCGTAATAATTGTGGGCATTGGCAAAATCTTTAAGTGATTTGCCATCTGCTAAAAACCTATTTTTTTGCTCTTGTAATCGATCCATCCTTAGATTAATATCATTTTCATAATCACTCAAATAAGGGTCAATATCGAGTATTTCCCATCTTGCCATAGTATTTCCTCTTAGTCTTTCTTGTAATTTTCTATTACTTTTTGGGTTATTTCTTTTGGAACCTCTTCATATCTTACAAAGTCCATTGAGAAGCTTCCTCTTGCTGATGTTTGGCTTCTTAGGTCTATTGCGTAGGTTAGAACTTCTGAAAGTGGTGCTTCTGCTTTGATTATTTGGCTACCATCTTCTTGTGGTTCCATGCCTAAGATTCTACCACGTCTCTTATTCATATCTCCCATTACATCACCCATGTTAGCGTCTGGAACATTGATTTCAAGAGCCATTACAGGTTCTAATAAGATTGGGTCTGCTTCTTCTATACCTTTTTTGAAGGCTATTCTTGCTGCAGTTTTGAAGGCTTGTTCGTTAGAATCTACTGGGTGGTAAGAGCCATCATAAAGGGTTGCCTTTACGCCTGTTACCTTAAAGCCTGCTAATGGGCCTTCTAGTAGAGATTCCTCTAGACCTTTTTCTACAGCTGGGAAGTAGTTTTTAGGAACTGCTCCACCGAATACTTCTTCATCAAAGACGAAGTCTTCTTCTGTTGGTTCAAATCTGATAAATACATCACCATATTGGCCTGCACCACCGGATTGTTTTTTGTGTTTACCTTGAACATCTGATTTGCCCTTGATTGTTTCTCTATAAGGGATTCTATATTCTACTATTTCTGTATTTACAGAGTAATTATCTTTTAGCTTATCCATTATTACTTCAAGCTGAACATTGCCAAGACCTGATAGGACTTGTTGACTTGTTTCTCTATTCATCTCGTTGTTAAAGCTTGGATCTTCTTCAGCTAGTTTTTGTAGGGCTTCAGAAATCTTATCTTCATCAGCACGGCTTACAGCCTTTATTGCGTAAAATAGGACTGGTTTTGGATATTTAACTTGTTTATAAAGGATTTTGTTTTCTTTAGAGCAAAGTGTATCGCCAGTAGAAGTTGCTTCTAGTTTAGCAAAGGCTCCTATATCACCAGCTACGACCTTATCTGTTTTAATTTGTTCATTTCCTCTTAGGTAGAATAGTGAAGCTATCTTTTCATCTCTATCTTTGCTTGCATTATAAAGCTTGTCATCTTTTGAAATTGAACCTGATAGAACCTTAAAGATTGAAATCTTTCCTAAGAATGGGTCTGCAAGGGTCTTAAATACTACTGCAGAAAATGGTGCATCTTCTTTTGCTTCAAAAGCCTCATAGCCATCTGCTACCCTAAAACCAATATTAGCCGCTTCATCATCGATTGCTGGCATGTATTTGATTATGCAGTCAAGTAGGCTTGTTAGACCTATCATTTTTTCTGTAGAACCTGCTATAAGTGGAACTACCTTACCATTTAGGATTGCCTTTGATAGACCTTCTCTAATTTCTGCTTCTGAGAATTCTTCGCCTTCAAAGAATTTTTCCATTAGAGCGTCATCACTTTCAGCTACAGCTTCTATGACTTGGTTGTAAACTTCTTCAACTTCTGCCATTCTTATTTCTGGAATTTCTGCTTCAGCCTTTTCATCATTGTGATAGGTGTAAGCTTTTTTATCCATGACATCTATGATGCCCTCATATTCTTCACCTTCGCCAAGCATTAGGGTTAGAGGAATGATGTTTTTGCCAAATTCTATGTGAAGATCACTTACAACCTTATTAAAATTAGCGTTTTCCTTATCAAGTTTGTTTACAAAAAAAATGGAAGGTAAATTAATTTTTTGAGTATATTTCCAATATTTTTCTGTACCAACTTCTATGCCCTTTTCACCATCTATTACAAAGAGAGCTGATTCTGCTGCCCTTAGAGCCTGCAATACTTCACCCTCAAAGTCAAAAAATCCTGGAGAATCTATGAAATTTAATTTATAATCGTTGTATTCTATCGGAATAATTGATGTTTGTAGGGAAATATTTCTCTTTTTCTCTTGTTTTTCGTAGTCTGAAACTGTATTTCCAGATTCTACTTTTCCCTTTTTATCGATAACACCAGTTTTAAATAAAAGGGATTCAGTAAGTGAAGTTTTACCGGCTCCCGAATGCCCTACCAAGGCGAGATTCCTGATCTTAGATGTATTATAGTTTTTCATATATTGCTCCTTCTTGGACTTGTTGTTAATTTTATGTCCATTTTTATTTTTATACTATAATTATATAATAACTTCTAATAAATTTCTACCCCTTTGAGAAAATGTTTTCACTTTATTGATAAAAAAAGCCCCACAGCCTTAGAGCTACAAAAGGGATTTTAGAATTTATTTTAAAATAAATTCTTAATGGGTACACAATTTGTACTCACTAGTTCTTAAAGTACATATGAGCTTATAACCTTTGAGATACTGACTATATCAACGCTAGTTTTAAAGTCAAACGAAAGAGACCTGCCATCATTAAAGGCAAGGAAAAGCTCACTATCAATATCCAAAACACCTGCAGTTTCAACACCAAAATATTGGATCTTTGAATAAGGATAAGAAATATAAGCTCTTTTTTTGCCGGTAATTCCTTGAACATTGACGACAAGAATCCTCTTATTAGAAAAAACAACCTGATCTCTAATTGTCTCAAAGGCCGATATGATTTCCTCTCCATCAACAAAAAAATCTAAAAGCTCACTTCTTACCTTAGATGAGTCAATCTCTTTTAGGTTAAAAGTGTTAGAATCTCCCCAAAGACCTGTACTAATTGTTGCCATAATATCTCCTTAAATATATCTTTTAGATATATATACCCGTTTTTATCTTGCTTACTTGTTTTGTATATAAATACTTATTATCTATTGCATAGAAAAAGTAGATGAGTTTGTGCTTTTCATCTACTTTATCCCCAGTCTAAGCCCGATTAGGACCTATCTTTTAAATATTTTCTTTAAATAATCCATGACTGTAAGGGATTTTCTTAATTTATCATCCGGCAAATACTTATTTATAGCCCTTAAGACTTTTTTGTTGTCTTTGGTGTTGAAGATAAAATCGCCGTTTGCCTTGGTGTGAATGGCAAATCTGGTTATTTTCTTATCAAGTATTACCGATGCTGTTATGAGCTTTATTTCCTTATAGGGAATCTGTATAAAATCTCTTACATCTCTTTCGTTATAATATTCTATTGCCTTATTACCTATAAGGAGGTCCCCCCTGCTGAGGAGACCTCCCAATAGATTAGCCTTTATCTTAAGATCGACTTTTGAATTTTGGCTTTGAATCATCTTACATTATTCTAAAGAATTTAGCTATTACACCGATTACAAATAGGGCTAAGATTATTGTAATTGGAGAAACATTTTTCTTTAGTAATTTACAAATACCTAGGGTTAGTAGAAGTGGTACTAGACCAGGTATTAGTGAGTCCAAGTTTTGTTGTAAAGTTGTGACTTTTACTGGATCTAGGGCTGTTGGTCCTATTGCTGAAAATTGTTTAAGGGCCGCTTGGATTCCTTCAGCTCCTGCTGGTAGGGCTGCCCAGTCAATGTATGAACCTGGTTGTTGTTGAACAGCTGATACATCTAGGGCAAATTTGATTGATACCCATCTTTGTACTAGGGCACCTACTATAAACATACCTAAAATTGATGCCATGGTTGTAATCCTACCAAGGACACCGCCTGAAAGGTCTTTTGTTATTTCATTACCAGCCTTATAGCCTAGCTCTTGGGTTTGCCATTCAAATATCATTCTTAGGGCATTCCAAAGAATAAAGAATAAAAGTGGACCTAAAGGAGAACCTGTTAGGGCAAGAGATGCACCAAGGGCACCTATGATTGGTCTAAAGGTAAACCAGAATACTGGATCTCCTACACCTGCAAGAGGTCCCATCATACCTACCTTAACACCGTTTATTGCCGCATCTTCGATTGGTGTACCATTAGCTCTTTCTTCTTCCATAGCTAGGGTTACACCCATTACTGGGCTTGATACGTATGGGTGGGTATTATAAAATTCTAGGTGACGCTTAAGGGCATCAGCTTGGTCTTTTTTATCTTTGTAAAGTTCTTTGATGGCAGGAATTATAGAGAAAGCCCAACCACCATTTTGCATTCTTTCATAGTTCCAAGATCCTTGTAGGAATTGGTGTCTCCACCAAACCTTAACACGAGCAGATCTTGAAAGACTTATTTTTTTCTCATTATTTATTGTTTTATCAGTCATAGCTTCTCCTTAATAATCATTGATTATATCGCCAAGTGGGTCACCGCTTCCGGCATTACCACTTCCACTATTAGATGTAGCTAGTTGTTTTAGGGTCATGTATACTACTGCTAGTACGCAACCTATAACACCTAGAGCAATTAGGGTTAGGTTTGGAATTGCAGCAAGTACAAAACCTAGGGCAAAGAATGGCCAGGTTTCTTTTGTACTCATCATATTGATAACCATAGCATAACCTACAGCTGCTACCATGCCGCCGCCTACTGCCATACCACCTGTTAGCCATTCTGGCATCCTATTAAGAGCTTCTGTTACAGCTGCTGGTGGGATAAAGCATAGTGCTAGAGCTGGGACAAGGATACGAAGACCTTGCATAGCTACTGCTATCCATGAAAGGGTTTCAATTTTGCCAAAGTCAGCATTTTCTGCTGCAGCATCCATACCGTGAACTAATGGAATAGCTAGAGTTCTGGCAAGCATTGTAAGGAATAAACCTGCTACTGATAGAGGAATAGCAAGGGTTATAGAAGTGTTAATAGCTGTAGTTGGATCAGCTGTTCCACCTTCTAGGGCTAAAACCATGATAATAGCTGAAGCAACTGATGCCAAAGCCGCATCTGGAGCTACCGCAGCACCGATATTTGCCCAACCTAGGGCAATCATTTGAAGTGAACCGCCAAGTATAATACCTTCTCTAAGATGGCCTGTTACAAGACCTATAAGGGTACAAGCAACAAGTGGTTGGTGGAATTGGAATTGGTCCAAAATACCTTCACAACCAGCTAGGAAAGCTACTAGGCCGATTAAAATAATATTAAAAATACTCATAAT
Organism: Anaerococcus sp. NML200537; assembly: GCF_026131715.1. Lineage (NCBI taxonomy): Bacteria > Bacillati > Bacillota > Tissierellia > Tissierellales > Peptoniphilaceae > Anaerococcus > Anaerococcus sp. NML200537. The sequence continues at coordinate 11,315 of NZ_JAMXSL010000022.1, forward strand.
TTCTCCTACATATTTAATTCGCTTTTAGCTTTTTTGATAATAGATTCGTAATTTTCTGGGCTGTCAGCTGGTACTTTTCTTACATCGTACTTAACACCCATTGACTTAATCTTCTCAAGAGTTTCAACATCGTCCTTGTCCATGGCAAGTACATTTGTAACAACAACTTTGCCCTTAGAGTGAGCCATAGATCCGATGTTTACAGTATCAAGCTTACCACCCATTTCCAAGAATTCTAAAACCTCTTGAGGTTTTTCAAATAGAAGCAAGGCACGAGTAGCCCCAAATCTTGGGTCATCTTGAATCTCTTTCATCTTCTTGATAGGGACAACGTGAGCGTGAACTCCTGGAGGAGCAGCCTCCATAATCATTTGCTTACGAAGAGCATCGTGAGCAACATTGTCAGATACAACAATAATCCTGTCAGGCCTTATAGCCTTAGTCCAGTTACTTGCAACTTGACCATGTAAAAGCCTAGTATCAATTCTTGCAACAGGTATATCGATTTCACCTGTACCAAGAACAGTACCCTCAGGAATAGTTCCACCTACCATCTTCTTTTCTACTTCGCTATCTGTCTTAGCCTCACCCTCAGCTGCCTTTTCAACAGGATTTAGGCTATCAGGCTTAGCCTTGATGCCCTCCTTAGCAGATGTAATGATTGTAGTTGCAATCTTATGAGCAGATTCTTCAGTAAATCTCTCGCTAAGAGCCTCTATAACCATTGGAAGGTTAAGACCTGCGACAATAGCCCACTTATCTTCGTGTCCATCAAGAACAGCAGAAGATTGGTTAAATGGGGTACCTCCCCAAAGGTCGCATAGGAACAAAACTTCATCGCAATCGAGTTTTTCGATAGCAGCTTCTAGATTTGCCCTAAAGTCATCTGGCCCCATAGAAGGTTTAAGAACAACCGCTTCAAACTTATCTTGATTTCCAAAAATCATTTGAGCAGATTCCTTAATACCCTCAGCAAAGGCCCCGTGGCTTGCTAGGATAATTCCTACCATAATAACTCCTTTCTTGTATAAAATACAAATATTTTGATTTATTAAACAGTTATAAAAACTGATTTAATCCTAAATCACCGATTCCAAAACTTAAAACCTCTAGAACCTTTTAAAATACACATAATATCTTAAATCTGTCCAATAAACCTCATGTTAATTATAACATAATTCATTTAAATTAAACAAATTTTTAACAACTAATTCTCATCAGATGGGAAAAATATGCCCGCTTCAATCCTAGCTTGATTTATAGCCTGGACAGTGGCCAAAGTCAAATCAGCAAGGTCGTTAGCCTTTTTATAATCCCTGTCTTTTATAATTTTAGAAAAGTCAATCCATTCATAAAAAAGCCTAGACTTAGTCTCATCAAGTTCTAAAAGCTCATCATCCTGACCCTTAACAGAAATTACGGCTGTATCGAAGGAATTTAAGGCATCCTTTATAGTAATAGTACCCAACTCTCCCTGGATAGTATTTAAAAATTCTGCAGAAGAATCCTTAGCTCCTATACAAACAGCCTTAAAATCTCCATAATCCATCACCATAACTCCAGAAGTATCAATAGAATTTTCAATATTTGGAAAATATTTAACATCCTCTGGCACTCCAAAAAGATTAATCACATAATCAATATTATAAACATTAAGATCCATGAGGGCCCCACCAGCATGACCAAGGCTAAAGGCCGGGGCAATCTCCCCCTTCTTAAAGGCATCATATCTAGATGAATATTGGGAATAATTGAAAGAAACAAGCTTAAGCTTACCCAAATCCTTTATCCTCTCCTTAACAGCAAGAGCATTTGGATTAAAACGGTTACTCATAGCTTCAAGGACGATTAGATTTTTCTTTTCAGCCTTCCTAAAAATCTTAAGGGCCTGGTTGATATCAGCAGTAAAAGGCTTCTCGCAAATAATATCCTTGCCATAATCAAGGGCCTTATCCATAACCTCATAGTGGAGATTATTGGGAAGAGCTACATAAACAACCTCAACATCATCATCAGCTAGAAGCTTCTCATAATCAGTGTAATATTTATGAATTTCATATCTTCGGCATAAATCTTTGAGTTTTTCCTCACTACGGCTAGTAGCCGCAATAGCAAGAAGATCAATACCATCTATATCATTTAAAAAAGTGAGCTGTTCCTGGACAATTTTCCCAGCCCCAATAATTCCTAATTTCATAAAAATCCTTTCATTAAGTATTGTTATATTAATACCCAAAAAAGCTAGACTTTTATACAATATAAAATTATTTTAGGGGCTTGCCCCTAAAACCCCTACTTTATTATCCAAGACAATATTATTATGAGGTTTAATTCTTCGTTATTTTATCTTTTATTAAATGATTATTATTTACTATTGAATCTCCGTCTCAAGGGGAGGCCCAAGGGACCTTCCGCATGGTCCCTCATCGGCCTCCCCTTAAACCCCTCCCCGTTACACCCCCAGGCGGCCCCTAAAGCGGGGAGCATGAACAGAAGCTTGCCTTCGGCAAGCCTCTCTTGGCAGGCATAATCCTTTGTTTTAGCCATCCTAATTCTTACTAGTTTTGACATTCCGATGCCTAAAAATCTCAATCTAGTCCAAATTTATGTTTTGTATATACCCTACATCTTAGTAGTTACAGAAATTTAATATTCACTCGTGCGTCAGGAGATTTTTTTAACGACATCTCCATTTACAAAATCTCCCGACCTTTGGGGATATAGTTCTGTATTCTGAGAGAATATTAACGTCAAAGTAGATTTAAGACTCGTCTTCCTTTGACAAACTTTGCGATTAGTTGTTTAGAGAATAGAACTTTAAGATATACTTAATTAAAATCGTTAATTATTTCAAATCAAGTCGGCGTCCAAAAATTTTGTTGAACGAAACGAAGTGGAGTGAATCTAAATTTTTAGCTGACGAGATTTGAAATAATAGATTTTGTACCAGGATGAATAGCAGTCAGGTCTAATAAAGAAGATTGCCAGAGGCAATCTTCATTTTACCCTCTGCAAGAGTCGCTTGCGGGGTGTAACGAAGTGGGGGTGTAAGGGGGAGGGCAATGAGGACCCATGCGAAAGGGTCCTTGGCCCTCCCCCTTTGGCGAAGTCATCAGCTTAATGACAATAATTTATTATGATAAAAAATTACAAAGAATTAAAGTAAATATTAATATTATCTTGGATAATAGACCAACCATCTTGGATAATAAAACAGGGATTTTTAGGAGAAGCCCCTAGAATACTTTATCTTGGATAAAAATGGTATAATTATCTTAAAAGCAAAAAGTAAAGGATATATAATGAATAAAAATTACGAATTAATTAAAAGTGAAGGCTTTGATAAGTTAGGAATCACTGCCTTTTACTACAAACATATAAAAACTGGGGCAAGGGTTGTCTTTGCCAAGTCGTCCGATGCTAACAAGACTTTTGGGATTGGTTTTAAGACTCCCCCTACAAATTCTAAGGGCATGGCCCACATTATGGAACATTCTGTTCTTAATGGGTCTAAGAAATATAGGACTAAGGATCCCTTTATGGATATGGCTTCTTCGAGCCTACAGACCTTCCTAAATGCTATGACCTATCCTGATAAGACTGTTTTCCCTGTTTCTAGTGAAAACGACAAGGACTTTAGAAACCTAGTTGATGTCTATACAGATGCGGTTTTTGCACCCCTTGTCCTTGAAAAAAAGGAAATCCTTGACCAAGAGGGTTGGCATTTTGATCTTGATGACAATGATAAGGTCGTCGGCGTATCTGGCGTAGTTTATAATGAAATGAAAGGGGCTCTTTCTGATCCAGAAAGCCTTATCTCAAATGAAATAAATTCTTACCTCTATAAAAATAGTCCTTATGAATACGAATCAGGTGGAAATCCTGCTGATATCAAGGATTTGACCTTTGATGACTTTGTGGACTTTTACAAAACTCACTACCACCCATCAAATGCCTATATCTATTATTATGGAAATATAGATGACATCGATGCCTATCTTACAAGGCTTGATGAGGAATATCTAAGCCACTATGATTATAAGGATATAGACCTTGCCATAGAAGTTGTGGAAAATCATTATGAAGCTCCAATCGAGGGGACTTATCCATCTGCAAGGGAAAATGAAAACGAAGACTACCTATCCTATGCCATGCTCACCCACTCAAGCCTGGATATAAAGGAAACACTCACAGCAGCTGTTCTTGTCAATGCCCTTTTTAATATGGATTCATCAAAGATTAGGCTAGAAGTCCAAGAAAAATTATCACCAGAATATTTCTATGCAAGAAATACCTACGGCAACCAAGCTGGTCTTATCATCCAAGCTCAAAAGGCTGATGGGGATAAGCTAGATGATTTTGTAAAAATAATTGAAGATGGCCTTAAAGAAGCAAGCCAGGGCCTAAATAAGGAAGCCCTAAAATCTGCCTTTTCTCTCTTTGAATTTGGTCAATTGGAAAACCTAAATTCTGTAAATGCAGGCCTTACTTATTACCTATCCATGTCCTTTGACGCAGATCCTTTCGAAGTATTCAAAATCGTTGACTATCTAAAGGAATTAAGGGAATTAATAGATACAGATTATTATGAAAATTTCATCAAAGATTTCTATATAGATAATCCTACAAGGCTAATTCACCTTTCAAAGCCAAGCATGGCCTACAACAAAAAGAAAGACGCCGAATTTAAAGATTTTCTTGCTAGGGTCAATAGAGAGATGTCTGATGAAAAATTAGAAGAGATAAAGGCATCTCTTAAGGATCTTGAGACCTACCAAAATAGGGAAAATACCGAGGAAGAAAAGGCCACAATTCCAGTCCTTGACCTAAGAGATGTGCCTACAGCAACTGTAAAAGTAAAAAGACTCGTTGAAGAAGAAAAATTCCAATATGTTTTCAACGACCTAAATACAGCAGGCCTCATCTATACAGAGCTTTATTTTGATATCAATCACCTAAGCCTGGAGGACTTAAAATACGCCCAAATCTTTGCAGAGCTTGCTGCATCAATAGATACAAAAAATATATCCTATACAGAAATTGACGATATAATCTGGCAAAAACTTGGTTCTATCAACTTTTCAATAACAAACTTTAGACAAGGGCCAGAAAAAATTGATAGGAACTTTAAAGTTGGATTTAAGACCCTAAGGGCCTATGCAAAAGATGCCATGAATCTAGTAAATGACTTTGCCTTTAATTCTATTTTTGACAATAAGGCGAGAATCCTTGAGCTTTTAAGGATTAGAAAGTCAATTTTCGAATCAAGAATGTATGATTCAGGCCACATGATAGCCATAAATAGGAATAATTCACACCTAGATAAGGCTGCCTTCATCCAGGAAAATATAACAGGTCTAGCCTATTATGACTTTATAAAAGATGTCATCAAGCTTTGTGAAAATGATTTTGAAAGCCTCAGAGAAAAACTAGAAAAAATTAGCAAGGAAATCTTTACAAAGAGTCTTTCAATTAATATTGCGGCAACTAAAGAAGATTACCTAATAATGAAGAATGCAATCAATGATAATCTAGTAAATCTTAAGGATAAGCCAGAAGATGTAGAAATTGACTTTTCTCCAAAGGCCATAAAAGAAGCCATCGCATCAGATGCCAATGTAAATTACGTATCAAAATCAGCAAAGCTTGATGCTAAAAGCTTTAAAGGCTCTTACATGCTAGCAAGCTCTATAATTTCAAATCCTTACCTATATTCCCTAATCAGAGCCAAGGGCGGTGCCTACGGGGCAGGAATGACCATAACAAGGGCCCTAAACCTTGCAACTTACTCCTACAGGGACCCAAATATAGAAAAAACCCTAGAAGCCTATGACCAGATTCCAGAAATCGCAGCAAATCTTGAAATGAGTCAGAGAGATTTTGATAACCAAAAAATCTCATCCATGGGCTCTATCCTAAGACCTAGGTCTCCAAAGCAAATGGCAGATAGCGATTATTCCTACTTTAGGATCAAAAACGCAAAAAAAGAAGATGATATCCTTGCTGAAATCAAGGCTACAAAAATCGAAGACATAAAAGATATGGCAGATGATTTCAAAAAGGCCATGAACCTAAATAATATAACAGTTTTTGGCTCTAGGGAAGATATATTTGCCATCGAAGACAAGTTTGATAAAGTTATAGACCTAAAAGATTGATATATTGAATTTTTCAAAAAATAATCTTAAATATATTAAATTCTATTTAAATTATATTGAGCTAGCGTATAATGATTATAGAAAATGAAAGTGAGAGAAAAATGGCAAAGAAAAATAATAACTTTAGATTTGACCTAGACGATTTAGATTTCGACCTAGATAATATAGACTTTGCCTCAATCGGGCAAAAAATTAAAAATTCAGTAACATCAGCCATAAATGGCTTTAGCAGAGGATTTTCTACAAATCTACCAGCCATAAGAGACCCAAATGTGTGCGAGCAAAAAAATCCAATTGGTCCAGGAAGGATTAATGGCCTTAAATTCTTTGCAGTCATTATTGGCATTACCTGCATTAGTATAGGTCTAGATGAATTACTTTATATGGGCTTAGCGAATTTTATATTTAAATCATTACTAATTGCTGTAGGGATAGGAGTACCTATCTACATGTGGCAAATAGCCAATAACAACAAGCGCCTAGCCATAAACTATTCTAGATTTAAAAGGGAGCTTGGGACAAACACTATTATTTCAATAAAAGACTTGGCAAGTGCGGTAAGCCAGAGTGAAAAACAGACAATCAATGATTTGCTATATTTTATGAAGCAAAACTACTTCAAACAAGCAAGAATTGTTGAAAATGATTCAATTTTCATCCTTGATATACCAACCTTCAAGCTCTACAAGGAAAAGATAGCAGGCCTTCCTTACTATAAGAGGGAAGAAATTACAGATGATGTGTCAGTTGAAGATATAAACAAGGACCAGGCAGAAAATATAATCACAAACTCAGACCAAATCCTTGAAAAGATGAACAAAGCCGGATCAAATATAAGGTCAGAATCCTTTAAGGCCAAGCTTTCTGTTCTTTTCACAAATATAGCTGACATCTTAAACATAGTCAAAAAATATCCACAAAAGGCAAGTAGCCTTACAAAATTTAACGACTATTACATGCCAACCTCCCTCAAACTAATCGAATCATTCGAAGAATTTGAGCTGATGAATACAGATGATATAAAGATTAGAAAGGCCATGGCAGAGATTGAAAATTCAATCAAAACCATTGCTGAAGCCTTTGACAACATCAAGGTAGACCTTCTAAGCGACAGGGCTATGGATGTAAAAACAGACATAGACACCATAGAGCTAATCCTAAATCAAGAAGGCCTACTAGAAAATGATTGGAGTGAAAAATGAGTGACATCAAATTAAGCCTAGATGGCGCAGAAGAAAACGACCCAAAGCTAGAAGCAATCACAAATGATAGCCCAGACTTGATTGAAAATAAGATCACATTTTCAGAAGCAGAAGAGAAGATGATAGATGAGTTTTCCAAAAAAATTGACCTAGAAAATACAAATATCATCTTGCAATACGGCTCAGGAGCCCAAAAGAAAATCTCAAACTTCTCCGAAAAAACCCTAGACACAGTAAGAAACAAGGACTTAGGAGAAATCGGAGGCCTGCTTGATAAGGTAGTCGTTGATATCAGGCATATGGAAGATGATGAACCATCTGGCCCACTTGGCTTTTTCAAAAAAGCCACCAACAAGCTAGAAGACCTCAAAGTTCGCTACCAATCAGCCGAAAAAAACATAAACGACGTAGCAAAGGTCCTAGAAAATCATCAGATAACCCTCATGAAGGATATATCCATGCTCGATCAGATGTATGATTTAAATGAAGACTACTACAAGGAAATCTCCATGTACATCGAGGCAGGAAATAGAAAGCTAGCCGACCTTTACAAAAACGACATCCCAGCCCTAGAGCTCAAGGCTCAGGCAAGTAACCTCCCACTAGATGCCCAAAAGGTAAACGACCTAAAGGCCCAGGCTAACCGATTTGAGAAAAAACTCCACGACCTTGACCTAACAAGGATGGTATCAATCCAGATGGCTCCACAAATAAGGATGGTCCAATCATCAAACTCCATAATGGCAGAAAAAATCCAAACAACAATTGTAAACACCATCCCATTATGGAAAAACCAAATGGTCCTAGCCCTAGGCATGAACCACACCGACCAAGCCATAAGAACCCAACAAAGAGTAACCGACCTGACCAATGAGCTATTAAGGAAAAACGCAGATACCCTAAAACAAAACACCATAAAAACCGCCAAGGCAACAGAACGTGGTATAATAGACCTAGAAACAATAAAACATACAAACGAAGCCCTAATAACAACCATAGAAGAAGTAAGAAACATCCAAATAGAAGGCAAGAAAAATAGAGAACAAGCCAAGGCCGAAATAGCAAACCTAGAAGCCGAACTAAAAAGAAACTTGACACAAAGAAACTAAGGTATACTTTATAAAAGTAAGCTTATCGGTTAAAGAAAATCTATTGAAATAACTATCCTCATTACTCAAGAAGCTTGCCGAAGGCAAGCAACCTTATTCGCCCTCCGCTAAGGAGCCGGATGTGGGGTGTAACGGGGAGGGGGTTTAAGGGGGAGCCCAATGAGGGACCATCCGGAAGGTCCCTTGGGGCTCCCCCTTGAACGAAGAGAATCGATAAATAGATACTGTTCATCATGATATAAACAATTAAGATGAAAATAATTTATTTTGAATAAGGGGGATTAATAATGCACGAATTTAAACCAGGCGAAAAAATCGAATTCAAATTCGACTGCCAAATGCTAATAGCAAGAACAGACAAAGACCTAGACGAAGATGAAATCTTTGACTATATTTCAGAAAACCTAGAGGGTGATTCCCTACTTGCAGTTGGGGATGAAGACTTAATAAAAATCCACTTCCACTCCAATAAACCATGGGAAGTCCTAGAATACGCAGCAAGCCTAGGCGATATCCATGATATTGTCGTTGAGAATATGCAAAGACAAGCTGACGGCTTGCAAGGATAAAAATAAACCTAGTTATTAAGCAAAACTTAATAACTGGGTTTATTTTATATTTCAACATTTATTCGATGTATTTTCCATTATCCATAATAAAAGGTGGAGCCGCTTCTGGATCTATGAAGTCCTTAAACTTATCCTGCAAATACTTATAACAAGCATCCTTTGTAGGGAATTTTATGGCCTGATAAGGTTCCTCAAAGGAGATTTTTTCTACAAAAAGATATCCCCCATCTATTTCAGTCAAAACTCCTATATGGCCGATAAAAAGCTTATCTCCGTCTAATTTGTCATGGATCATGACAGATACTAGGTCAAATTTTTCTGGATAGGTCCAGTTCTGATAATATTTTTCGGCAATCTTGCCCTGGACAGCTGGGTCTTTGGATGATTCTGTCGGAATGCTTGTAAAAAACTCCTTAAATTTAAAAGTTTCATCATCATTAAAGATTTTTCCCTTTTTTATCATATCGAGGTCTGTAAAAAGCATGGAATCATCGATTTCTGTTTGATTTTTATTAGTAAGCTCATCTCCACTAAGCAAGAAAGCATTTATCCTACAATTAGTATCTACTAAATCTTTTCCATCCCTCTTCTCGATAATTTTACCAGTGTCATAGGTCTTATTTATATCCTTGATAAAACCATCAACAAGCAAGTCATTACCAACAGCCTCATTATAGTCCTTAACAAGCTTCATAAAGCTATTTACCCTATCAGGATTAATTTTGTCCTTAAGAGTATTTTTTACAAATTTTTGGCTATCTTCATCAGCCATATTGCTAAGACTTGGCTCTACTATCTGATTTTGAATTTCTTTTCCTTCTTCTAGGCCTTTATCCTTTTGGCTACATGCTCCTAAAATTAAAGTCATGGCAAGGATTGCTAATATTTTTTTCATTCATTCTCCTATTTTATAAATATCTTATATTATACCAGAAATAATTTCCAGTTTTTATTTTTATTTGCAAGAAACTTTTTACATATTAAAGCAATATGATATAATTATCTTAACAAGAAGAAAGGATGCGAACATGAAAAAAATTCTATTAAGTCTTTTAACCCTGACCCTAATGCTTAGTGCTTGTAATAACAAGGGTAGTGTTAAGAAGGAAAATAGCAAAAGTGATATTGAAGCAAATTATGAAACAGATAGCAGTGTAGATTCCGCTGAGTCTGATGATGAAGATGGCCTAAGTCTTGGCGAACAAAAAAGAATTATCCTAGATAGAGTAGAAGTAAAAGACCAAAAGGCTAAAAAATTTAAGGCAAAACAAACAGATGATATCTTTAAAGAACTTGCTGGCAAAGAATTTTCAAACTATCCTGCTAGCGGATCTGAAAGAATTTATTTCCGAGAAAATGGAAATGTAGATGGAGCAGCCCTTTATGGCAATGGCAATATGTTCTCATCTACCCTATATAAGGCCAAATTTGACCTAGTCAAAAAAATTGATGACCTAACTTATGAAATAAAACTAACTAGCCTAGACTACCAAAATCCAGTAGACAAGGAAGAAAAAATCAACAAGAATGGTTATGAATATATCCACAACTTCGTAAGGTCTCCATATTTTGATAAAAAAATAGGGCAGACTTTTAAAATCTATTTGCCTAAAACAAAGGTGAGTTCCTTAAAAGATAGGGACATAATGTCCATCGAAGGTACAGATAACCACATAGCAAATGGCCAAATCAATGTTTTTGCCCTAGCGGGTAAGGATAAAAACTCTAACAATGAAGACTTTGTAATAATGTCAGAATTAGTAGATAAGAAGATGAAAAGCGCCAAAAAAGATGACAAAAATTACCTTGCTTACTTTGAAGCAGAATGGAAAAGATTCATAGATAAGGTAGCTAAAGAGAAGGATGAAAATCCTGAAGATAAAACTAATCCTGATGATGAAAATTTTGATATCCTAGCTAAAATGATTCTAGATTCCTATGAAATGGATACAAAATCTGGCAAGGACATTATAAACCTAGATAAGGCTCAAAAATTCTTAAAAGAAAATGCTGGAATCTTTGCCGATATGAAATATGCTGAGAAATATAAAGATAGATTCAAAGATATAGGCATAAGCGGCCTAGATTTAAAAGCAGACAAAGACCAACCTATCATAAAAATCAGAGGATCCTATGTCGATGAAGCTGAAATAGAGCCAGAAAATGGCAAATTTGGCCTATGGGATAACTACCTAAGAGCAAGGCTAAATTCAGGAGAAGATATAATAATCAAGCTCAAACTCCTAGGAAATAGGCTTAATTATACCTATGATGCATCTGATGGATCTAAGGTAGTAAATGTTTGGGCCCTACCACTAGGCGTCTATAAAACAACAGATGACAATGGCAAAGAAATAAGAGTATTTGAATTTGTCAGTGGTAAAGGCGTTCAAGATCAAGCTTATAAACTATTTGGAGATGACTACAATAAATAAGATAACAAAAGCCGGCAAAATAGCCGGCTTACTTTTTTAGGGCTTAGGCTCCTTAAGTAGGGCCTCAGCCTTTTTATATTCTGGAAAAAAGCTTTCAACCAGAGCATAAAAGCTCTTGCTGTGGTTAGGTTCAAGCAAATGACAAAGCTCATGGACAAGGACATAAGTTAAGCAGATGGGCTCATACTTAGCAAGGTTTGTATTAAGCCAAACTCGTTTCTTAGAAGTATTGCAAGACCCCCAACGAGTCTTCATCTTTCTGAGCCTGTATTCATTAGCTTTTAAGCCTGTCAATTCTTCAACTTCCTTAATAGCATCATCTTTCTTAGTTTTTAAAGATTTTCTATAAAAATCATCAAGGAGCTCATCTTTTAAAGCCCCACTTAAGTCCCCCTTATAAAAAAATATTATCTTTGAATCACAAATCTTAAAAGCATTTTTACTATCTTTAATAAATTCAAGCTTATAGGCCCTGCCCCAAAGATAAATAAGACCCTCATCCCTGGTATTCCTAGCCTTAGCAAACTTAGCTTGATTTTTAATAATCCAATCTTTCCTAGCAGATACAAAAGCCTCAAGGTCCTTATTACTGACGTGGGAAGGAGCGGAAAGAACAAGATCTCCAAAAGGCGGAGTGACCTTTAGGATGATATTTTTTTGGTTTTTTCTCTTTCTTAGAGAAAGAGAAAAAGAAGCTATTGTTGTTTGGATTTTCATGAAAAATTCCTTTTTTCCTATCCTAGATAGGAGTATTTTTTCTTTATTATCCAAGATAATAACTTTTTGCTTTACTATCCAAGATAATAAAGTGGGATTTTTAGGGGGAAGCCCCCTAAATACTTTATCTTTGATAAAAAGGATTAAAGAATCTTCCCTCATTTACAAAAAATAAAGCAATCCCAATCCCCACTATTAAAACCACTCCTATTATTACAAATATGTCTGATTTTTTAAAGGGCTTTGCCCTGTACCAGGTTCTTTCTTTGTTCTTGCCAAAACGTCTTAATTCCATGGCTTGGGAGATTGTTTCTATTCTCTCTAGACTGTCAAAAATTAGGGGCAATACTATATTTGAACTTGCCTTTACTCTTTTTACAAAGCTTGTCTTCCTACTCATCTCTATGCCTCTGGCCTGGCTTGCGCTTCTTATATCGTAGTAGGAAGCCTGGATATCTGGTATATATCTTAGGGCTAGGGCTACTGCGTAGGAGATTTTGTAGGATAGGCCTATCCTATTTAAGCTTGATGAAAATTCGCTTGGATCTGTTGTTAGGATAAAGATTATGGCAAGGGGGATGGTTGAAAAATATTTTAAGCCTACATTTAGTTCGTAAAATAATTGCTCGGCTGTTAAACTATACCTACCAAAGCCCTCCCAAAGAACTGTCCTTGTCCCATAAAGTTTGACCCCGTATTCTGGCTCGAAGATATAGATAGCTAGAAGATTTATTATTGAAAAGACCGCCACTATTTTTACCAAAAATGATATCTCTTCCCATTTGATTTTTGCTACTTTCATGGTTATCAGGGATAGGACCATGACAAAGATTAGAAATCTCGTGTCAAAGGATGTCATAACAATTATTGATAAGAGGATGAAGGCTATTAACTTGCTTGCCCCTGATAGGTCGTGGACTAGAGTGTCTTTTTTGATATAACCTAGGGTATTATTCATCTTTTCCTCCTCTTTCATATGCAATAAAACTTTCTATGAAGTCTTTTGGATCTATTCCTTCTAATTTTTGACCAAGTTTATAAAGAGATGTCTCCGCAAGGTGTGCCCTAGCTATTAGGTCTTTCTCAGAAAATAAATCTGCTGGATTGGTGTCAGCTAAGATTTTTTTACCTTCTATAACTATGACTCTATCTGTATATTCCTGGATTAGGTGCATGTCATGGCTTATCATAAGTATACTTAGTCCGTACTTATCCCTTAAATCTTTGATAAAATCCATCATCTGCCTGTAGTGGCCTAGGTCTTGGCCTGCTGTTGGTTCATCTAGGATTATAACTTCTGGGTCTAGGACTAGGATCGAAGCTATAGTAACCCTTCTTTTTTGACCATAGGAAAGGGCTGATATTGGCCAATTTCTAAATGGATAGAGGCCACAAATCTTTAGGGTCTCTTCTACTTTTTCCCTTATTAGGTCTTCGTCAATATTTCTTATCCTTAGACCAAAGGCGACTTCATCATAAATCATGGTTTTAGATATCATGGCATTAGGGTTTTGAAGGACAAAGCCAATCTTTTCTGCAATTTCTTTTATGGAAAGGCTGCTTGTATCCTCGCCTTTGATGTAGATTTTGCCTTTATTTGGCCTTAGAAAGCCTGCCATTAGCTTGGCTAAGGTTGATTTACCGGCACCATTTGGCCCAACAATTGAAGTAAGCTCTCCTTTTTTGATTTCTAAATTTATATTTTCTAATATCAAGTCCTTATCATAGGCAAAAGATAAATCTTCAATTTTTATTAATTCTTCCTTAGAATTTTCCTTGACCTCTTCTTTAATATTTGTTGACCAAGTCCTTAGCTTATCTAGGTCACAATCCTTAATATTTACCTGGTCAATGTCTCCTAGCTTGTCATAGGCTTTTATGTCGCATCCCGCATAGGCTAGGGCATCTAGGTAGAGAGGTTTTCTGATTGTGATTTTATCTAGGATGTCTGATTTTAAAAGGTCAGTCGGAGATAGGTCCGCTAGGATTTTGCCCCCATCTACCGCTATTATCCTGTCTGGATCAAGGAGGAGAGCCTCTTCTAGCCTGTGTTCTATGACTATGACTGTAACTTTGAGTCTTTCTGCCAAGTCCCTTACAAGCTTCATTGTTGCCCTGCCGCTTTTTGGGTCTAGGTTTGCCAAAGGCTCATCTAAAAGCAAGATTGGTACTTGGCTTATCAAAACCCCACCTATTGATACAGTCTGCTTTTGTCCACCCGATAAATCGCTTGGTTTTCTGTCTAAGAGCTTTGTAATCTTTAGCTCATCGGCCCATTTTTCTACAAGTTCTTTCATCTTTTCCTGGTCCACCTTATCATTTTCAAGACAAAAGGCCATATCTTCTGCTACAGTAAGGCCTACAAATTGGCCGTCAGTATCTTGGAGGACTGTTCCTGTCGATAAGGAGAGGTCAAAGATTGATGAATCCTTGATGTTTTTTCCATCAACAAAGACCTCCCCCTCTATATCTCCGGGGAAGGTATTTGGTATTTGGCCATTTAGGCTCTTAGCAAGGGTCGACTTGCCAGAGCCTGATGGGCCTACTATTACAATTTTTTCACCCTTTTTGATTTCTAAATTGATATCTATAAGGGAGGGCTCAGCCTGTGCTCTGTATTTAAAAGAGTAATTATTAAATTTTACTAAGGACTGGCTCTTATCTGTCATATTAGTCTCTACTTAATGAATTGTCTGCTGTTTGGGTCTTAGCATAAGCTGCAATTAAGATTGTTCCCAAAATTCCTACTGCAAGGCTGTTAAGGCCTGCTGATACAAAACCTTGGGCAAACACCTTATTGGCTGGCTCTGAATAAATTAGGATGTCTAAAACTGGCGCAACTAGGCCCCAAGAGATGACATTGGTTATGATTTGTCCGATGTTAAATTTGATTATATCTTTTTTCTCAAATTTACCCTTGCTTAGATCAAGATTTTTTCCAACTAGGCCAAATCCTGCTCCTGTTACCCCGCTTGTGATAACCCATGACCACCATAGGCCGTAAGTTAATAGGTCCTTGATAGCATGGCCTATAAGTCCAATTAGGCATCCAACAACCGGTCCAAAAAGCACGCTCATTAGAGCTAGGAATGGGTAGGTTGTTTCTACTGATGTATTTGGAATAAAACCTACTGGTATTGATAAAAATCTACCTAGAATAAAAAACACTGCAGCACCGATGCCTATAGCAACTATGCTTGTAATTGAATTATTTTTTTTCATTATATCTCCTTTTTGATAAATATGGTCCAATCTGCACCTGTCCCTATCTGGTAGGTGTCAGAAAATGATGCTTGGTTGATGGCTATACCTAAATTTATTAGGGAATTGATATAGGCTATAGTCTCCCCAAGTCCAACGTCTGCGAAAGAATGGCCAAAGGTCATTTGATTTTCATATTTTTTGATATTTTTATAGAAAATTGTAACCTTAATAGCATCACCCTGCTTGATATCCGCCTTCTTTAATAAGTCTAGCGGAATATTTGTCCATAAAGATCCAAATCTAATATCTAGGATATCGATAGTTCCCTCTATTACTCCATCTTTAAATACAGCCTCCTTGATAGGTGAATATACCAATTCATCAAGTCTAATTTCTTTTAGAAAATGATAATAACCCTCATCACTTGCAAGCTTTGCCCCATTGTAGGCATAGACATCCCTGCCATGGAAGGTGTGGGAATTTTCTGAAAAAGGGAGCCTATCCTTAACCTCATCGATAATCCTTGCTGATTCTAGGCCAATAAATTTAGCCACATGGGAAATAGTTCCATTATCTGGAGTGACTATATAGTGGCCGCTCTTTGTCTTTACAACAATAGAATTCCTATCGCTGCCTACTCCTGGATCTACTACTGATACAAAAACTGTTCCCTTTGGCCAATATTCTATGGTTTGCAAAATCCTATAGGAAGCCTCAAAAATATTGTAAGGTTTGATATCGTGGGTTAGATCATCTATTATTAGATCAGAATTTACCATTCTAGCAACCCCGTGCATGGCAGATACTGCCCCATCTCCTAAACCAAAGTCTGATTGAAAAACTAAAGCGTTCATTTTAATAAGTCCTTTCATAAATAAAATGCCTAGGCGGAAAATTTTCAAATTTTTAATCAAAAAACACCCACCTGCGATGGATGTTCATTTTCTACCTATCCATCATTCAAGCTTTAGCACCTTAGCCTTTGCTAGGTTGCTGAAGGGTCATCAAGCTTGTCTCTCGCCTTCTCTTTATGGTAAGAACATTATACCCCTAAAAAAACCTTTGTCTTTAAAAAAATCAAAAAGCACCCTCATAATGAAAGAGTGCTTTTTGATAAACAGAATGTTGTAGGATAATAATATAATAAGAATTTATCTTGCTTTTAATATTGGCGAAACCCTCTTATAGATTAGGTCTGTAACTAAGGCTGCAACTGCACCCTTAACTAGGTTAAATGGCACAATTGAAAGTAGCATTAGGCTTACATAGGATTTAACAAGTGGGTTGCCTGGTACTTGGCCAGCAAAGGCTTCAAGTGGGAATCCCATTGCCTTAGCATAGGCTGGGAATACTACAAAGGCATTTGAAAGTGTAGCTATAGCTGTCATTGCGATAACTCCACAAGCAAGTGCAAAGATAGCTGTTTTCTTAGTCTTCCTGTTTTTATAAATTGTAGATGCTACAAATACGAAAGTTGAACCAACTATAAAGTTTGATAGTTCGCCAACTCCAACAGTTTGTGTCTTAGTTAGGTTAAGAATATTTTTAACTAATTGAATAGCAACTCCTGCCCAAGGTCCCATAGCAAAGCCTCCTATAAGGGCTGGCACATCTGCCAAATCCACTCTCATAAATGGTGGGGCTATTGGAATTGGTACTTGGAAAAACATGAGTATAAAAGCCAAAGCGGCTAAGATACCAATTTTAGTAACGTTGCTTAGTGAAATAGATCTTGTTTTGTTCATATAATACCTCCCTTTGGGCATAAAAAATGCCCTAAAATCAGGGCTCGAAAAAAATTATAATAATCTTCTTCCATCCAGACTATACTGTCGGTTTTGGAATTGCACCAAATCGGTCCAAATGGACTCGCAGACTATAACTGCCGGTTAAGGAATTTCACCTTTCCCTGAAGAAGCAATGGTTTTCATTGCTATATAATATCTATTAATTTATCTACTTATATTATAAACTATCGTCTATAATATGTCAAATTTTTATTCAGGGGAACAAGAATCAAGTGTCCACCTATATCCTTGCCTACTAACTGTCTCAATTGGAGCAAGATCTGCCTTTTTAAACTCATTTCTAATCTTTCTGATATGTTCTCTAACAGACCTAGGTGTGGTGTCAAGGTTTTTGTCAGTTTTCATGATCTCCACTATATCTTCCTTGCTAAGGGTCTTGCCCATATTAGAGATTAAGATTGCACAAATAGCAAGCTCAGACTTGGTTAAATCCAAAATCTTATTGCCAACTCTAAAGATACCATTATCTTCTTCCATGGTGCAAAAACCAAGCTTAATAATATTGGCCTGACTTATCTCTTCTACCTTCTTAAAAATATTTTGGATAAATTCATCCCTAGTTACAGAATGGATAACAAAATCCTTATCATCAAGTTCTTGCTCGTAAGGATTTTTCTTATATCTTTCAGTTAGGTAGATTACAGGAATTTTGGTCTTTTGTTTGATATATTGGATAAATTGTAGACACTTATTATGAGTCATATCAACAAGGATAAGATCATAAACGCTACAATCTTTAAACAAAAGCTCATCCATAGATTCGATTTTCTCCACAAGAACATCATTCTTATTAAAGTGAGAATTTATTAAATTTGATACACCATTCTCATATTCAACAGAAGCAATTCTCATTTTTTCCTTCTTTCCTAATAAAGATTTAATAAAATCATTTTCGTAAAACCTACAAATACTTTTATGTTTCTTTAAAATTAATAATTTTTTATAAGTTAACATTTAAAATATAAAGCAATACATGTAAATCTTACTATCTATGTAGAATATCTTTAAACAACTTTAACTTAGCCAAGTTTATTTTATAAATCTTTATAATATATTTTAATTAATCCTGTTAACACTTTTCGCTCATAAGGGATATTTACAAGATATTTTTATTATCACAATTAAAAGTGTAATAAATATGTTTAATATTAAAATATCAATAAAAAAGAGTCCTTAAGGACTCTTTCAAAGATTTATAGATAATATTTTTTAACTACATTTAGTTCATCATCTAGTTCATAAACTAGTGGTTGACCTGTTGGGATTTCTAAATCCATTATATCATCATCTGAGATTTTTTCTAGGTGTTTAGCTAGGGCTCTTAAGCTGTTGCCGTGAGCTGCTACTAGGACTGTGTCGCCTTCAAGTAGTTGTGGAGCAATTTTGTCGAAGTAATAAGGTAGTACTCTTTCAAGTGTTACCTTTAGGTTTTCTGCACCTGGAATTACATCTTTTGGAAGGTGAGCAAACATTGGAAGTGCTGCTTGTCTTTCTTTTTCTTCTGCTGAGAGTTCTGGTGGAAGTGTATCATATGATCTTCTCCAGATGTGAACTTGTTCATCACCGTATTTTTCAGCTGTTTCTGCTTTGTTTAGACCTTGTAGGGCACCGTAGTGTCTTTCGTTTAGTCTCCAAGATTTTTCAACTGGTACAAATAATTGGTCAGAATATTCAAGAGCAAAGTTACAAGTTTTGATAGCTCTTTTTAGGATTGATGTGTGAGCATAATCAAATTTGATGCCTGCTTCTTTGATCTTTCTTCCAGCTTCCTTAGCTTCTTCTACACCCTTATCAGATAGGTTAACATCTACCCAACCTGTAAATTTGTTAGCTAGGTTCCATTCACTTTGGCCATGTCTTACTAATACTAATTTTTTTGTCATTATCTTCTCCTCAGTTTTTCATAAGCTTCATTTTCAGCTTGCTTGCTTTTAACAGCTTCGTTCCTATTCTCATCTAATTGGTCTATCCAATTTAGGGCCTTGGCAGTTCCCTCAATTACACATTCTTGAGGATTATCAGCTATCCTTGCCTCAATCCTAAATTTCTCTTCAATCCTCTCCTTTAGACCCAAGGTATAGGAGCCTCCCCCTGTAAGGATAATTTGCCTATCAAATATATCACTTGCAAGTTCTGGCGGAGTTACTTCCATAACTCTTTTTACCCCTTCTACAATCAAATCAATCTGACGTTTTATAGAATCCTTGACCTCACTAACAGGTATATAAACCTTAGATGGGAGGCCATTAGCTATTTCCCTACCCTTAACCTCGATTGAATCATCGACTGTAAGCTTACCTGCTTCTTTTTTGATAGCTTCTGCACTTTGATCGCCAATAAGTAGCCCATAGCGAGTCCTAATATAATCCTTTATAGCCTTATCAAATGTTAGACCTGCTACATCAACAGACTTACTAGATATGATTTGGCCCATGGATATAACCGCTATATCACAAGTGCCTCCTCCTACATCGACAACCATAGATCCCTTAGGATCTGTTATATCTACACCTGCGCCAAGGGCTGCAGCTAGGGGTTCTTCAATAAGATAAGTCCTGTGAGCTCCAGCATTTTCAGCCGCCTGGAGGACTGCTCTTTTTTCAACTTGGGTAGACCTTGCTGGTACACAAATAAGTAAATCAGGTTTGAAAAGGGATTTTTTGACAGATTTATTCAAAAAATGTTCAAGCATCCTCTCGGTAGCTCTAAAATCTGCAATAACCCCATCTTTCATCGGAAGGATACAGGAAACATTCCCAGCAGCCCTACCAATCAATTTCTTAGCATCTTCACCAACCGCAAGTATCTCATCTGTAAGGACATCTATAGCTATGACAGATGGTTCATTTAAAACTATTCCTTTGTTATAAACATAGACTAGCACACTAGCCGTTCCTAGGTCAATAGCAACCGACCTTCTAAATCTTGCCATAATATTTTTCTCTTTCTCCCATCCGAGATGGGGTATCATTTGTTTTCTTTATTTTTTTGCTTAATAAAATTATATCATAATAGGGTGATTTTTTCATTAAAGAATATTTTTTTCTTTTATCCTAGATAAAAATATTATTATTTACTAATTATCTCCGTTATTTTATATTATAATAAATTATTGTCATCAAGCTGATGGCTTCGTCTAAAGGAGGGGCGAAGGGGGCGGCCGCGCTCTCGGCCGCTAGGGCAAAATCCCCCTCATGCCCCTCCTTAAACCTCCAGCTGGCCCGTCGGCTCATGGAGACTCACCCCCTCCCGGCTCCTTAGGCGGAGTGCGAAACAGGAAGATTTTTTTCAAAAATCTTCTTTAGTATGACGGATTACTTCGTATTTATCTAGCCTTGTTCTTACTGATTTAAAATCAAAAGTCTCCTAAAAATCACAATCTAGTCCAACTATAATTTTTATACTTACCAACTATCTTAGTAGTTACATTACTGATATATAAATGTGGCTGTCAGTGTGATTTTATTTACGGTGACTTTTTATTTTAAATCTCCCAATAAATTAGTATCTTAGATTCTCTAATCGCAATGTTTGCGAAGCTAAAGCCCTATCCTAGCGAAGCGAAGCTGAGCTATGGAAGGACTTATGCAGAGTAAAACGAGCCTAACATCTACCTTGACGTCAATATTCTCTCAGAATACAGAATAATTCTCCAAAGGTCAGGAGATTTTGTAAATGGAGATGCCGTTAAGAAAATCTCCTGACGCACGAATACAAATAAAGATTCCGTAACTACTAAGATGTAGAGTGTATACAAAATAAATATTCGGGCTAGATTGAGATTTTTAGGCATCGAAATGTCAAAATCAGTTAGGATAGGGATAGCTAATACAAGGGGTTTTGTCTAAAAATAGAGGATTGCCGTTAGGCAATCTTCATTTTTCGCCCTCCGCTAAGGAGTCGCTTGTGGGGTGTAACGGGGAGGGGTTTAAGGGGAGGCCGATGAGGACCCATGCGAAAGGGTCCTTGGGCCTCCCCTTACTACGAAGATTCAATAGTATATAAATATTGTTAACTATGAGATGACAATACGAAGAATTAAAGCTTATAATACTATTATCTTGGATAATAAGAAACGGATTATTAGGGAAACTCCCTAATAATTTTTAAGGTCTTGGACCTTATCAAGCCTCTCCCATGTAAACTCTTCCTCATCCCTGCCAAAATGACCGTAGGCGGCTGTTTTTTTGTAGATTGGACGTCTTAGGTCTAGGTTTGCTATTATGGCTGCTGGTCTGAAGTCGAAGTTTTCTTCTAGGATTTCTAGGAGTTTTTCGTCATCGTATTTGCCTGTTCCAAAGCTATCTACATAGATTGATAGGGGTTTTGCTACTCCTATGGCATAAGATACTCCTATTTCTAGCTTATCTGCTAGGCCTGCTGCTACCATGTTTTTGGCTGCATATCTAGCCATATAAGCTGCTGACCTGTCTACCTTTGTTGGGTCTTTGCCTGAAAATGCTCCGCCACCTGCTTTTGAATAGCCGCCGTAGGAATCTACTATTATTTTTCTTCCTGTAAGTCCGCTATCTCCCTTTGGGCCGCCTATTACGAATTTGCCTGTTGGGTTGATGTAGATTTTGGTATTTTCATCTATTAATTTTTCATCTACTACTGCTTTTATAACGTGATTTATGATATCTTCTCTTATTTTTTCTAAGGATACTTCTTCCTTATGTTGGCTTGAGATGACTATGGAGTCGATTCTTACTAGCTTATCATCATCATATTCTACTGTAACCTGGGTCTTGCCATCTGGCCTTAAATAGTCTAGGATGCCTTCTTTTCTAACTTGGGCTAGTCTTTTAGCTAGGGCTTGGGCCATAGCTACTGATACCGGAAGATATGAGTCTGTTTCATTGTCTGCATAGCCAAAGACCATGCCTTGGTCTCCTGCTCCTATTTGGTCAAATGGGTCAGAGCCTTCTTTGTATTCGCTTGCCTTATCTACACCTTGGGCTATGTCTGCTGATTGCTCGATTAGGCTAGTGAGTACTGCTACATTTTCATAGTCAAAACCAGTGTCTCCATCTGTATAGCCAATTTCTTTTATGGTCTCTCTTACTATATTTTCTATTGGGGCATAGGCTTCTGTTGAGATTTCTCCTACTACTAGGACAAGGCCTGTGGTTGTGACTGTCTCGCAAGCTACTCTTGAGTTTTTATCTTGTCTTAGGCATTCATCTAGGATTGCATCTGATATTTGATCGCAGACCTTATCTGGATGGCCTTCTGTTACTGATTCGCTGGTTATTAATTTTCTCATTCTTTCTCCTTTAGGTAAACTATTGCTCTTGATTCTATGCCGAGGCCCTTTCCTGTAAAGCCTAATTTCTCGCTGGTTGAGGCCTTTACTGATACATTTGCTAGGTCAGTTTTTAGGTGGCGAGCCAATAATTTTACTATTTCTTCTCTTTTTGGTGATATTTTTGGCATCTCACAGATTATTACTGAGTCGATGTTGCCTATTTCATAGCCCATATCTTCCATTTTTTGGACAACCCTATCTAAAAGGTCAATGGAATATATGTCCTTGTAGGCTGGGTCTGTGTCTGGGAAGAGGTTACCAATATCTGGAAGGGCTAGGGCGCCGAGGATGGCATCCATTATGGCATGGGTTAAGACATCTGCATCTGAATGGCCTAAGAGGCCCTTTTCATAATCAAATTTGACTCCACCTAGGATTAGGTCCCTTCCTTCTACTAATTTGTGGACGTCATAGCCTATTCCTACTCTCATTTTTCTTCCTTTCTTAAAAATCCTTCGCCAAAGATTATATCTTCTTGGGTTGTAATTTTTATATTTTGATATTCGCCTTCTACGATTTTTACCGGTGTTTTCTTGTCAAAAAATTCGAAAAGTTGGCTGTCATCGGTGACTTTTGCTTCACTTGTCATATATTTTTCGTAGAGGGTCTTGATTTTTTCTACCTCAAAGGCTTGGGGTGTTTGGATATTATATACAAAGTCTCTATTAGGAGTGAAGTCTACCTCTCCCCTCTCATTGGCTACTTTTATGGTATCCTTGGCTTTGGTTGCAGCTATGGCTGCCTTATAATTATCCATTTCTTTTAATGTTCTTCTAAAAAGTTCTAGGCTTGCAAAAGGTCTTACCCCATCGTGGGTTAAGACCAGTTGACTTTTTTTATTTAAGGCCATTAGGCCATTGTATGTTGACTCTTCACGGCTTTTGCCGCCATTTACTATCTTTATTCGCCTGTCATTTATTTTTTCTACTAGGCTAGCTGCCATTTTTCTATCTTCTTCTCTTATAACTAGGACTATTTCGTCAAATTCAACTAGTGAGATGACCTTTTCTAGGGTTATTTCTAGGATTTTCTTGCCTGCTATCTCTATATATGGCTTGTTTGTGGCT
Organism: Anaerococcus sp. NML200537; assembly: GCF_026131715.1. Lineage (NCBI taxonomy): Bacteria > Bacillati > Bacillota > Tissierellia > Tissierellales > Peptoniphilaceae > Anaerococcus > Anaerococcus sp. NML200537. The sequence goes on from NZ_JAMXSL010000022.1 coordinate 34,892, forward strand.
AGACCCATCCTAAGTCCTGATCCAGCTGCTGTTATGATGGCTGATAGGTATTTTCCTTTATACATCCTCACTCCTTACAAATATCATCCTGCCTGCAGATGTTTGAAGGACGGATGTTACTTTGGCATTTATGACCTGATCTATGAGGCCTGCTCCATCTTCTACAACTACCATGGTTCCATCTTCTAGGTAGCCTACGCCTTGGTTTTTACCCTTTCCTTCTTTGATTACCTCTATTTGCATTAGCTCACCTGGTATTACTACTGGTTTTAGGGCATTGGCTAGATCGTTTATATTTAGGATTGGTATACCTTGTACATTGGCTACCTTGCTTAGGTTGTAGTCATTTGTAAATACCTTGGCTCCCAAATCTAGGGCTAGTTTTAAGAGTTTGGCATCTACTTCTTTTATGTCTTCGTAGTCCTTATCTAAAACTTTTAGATTAATCTTATCTGTTTCCTGGATTTTCTTGATTATATCAAGGCCCCTGCGACCTCTTTCTCTTTTTAAGTCATCTGGGCTATCTGCTATGTGCTGGAGCTCTTCTAGGACAAATTCTGTCACTATTAGCTCACCTTCCAAGAAGTCTGTATTTATTATATCAAGGATTCTCCCATCTATTATTACAGATGTATCGAGAACCTTTGGACTTGCGGTCATATTTGCCCTGTCAAAGGCTATTTTTTCTTTTTTGTCTTTTTTATCTTCTTTTGACCTTGTCATGAAGGCTATTAGGTCATCTGCATTTCTTATAGCAAGTCTCCATCCAAGATAACCAAAACCGATATATAATAAAATAGATAATAGCACAAAAATAGAATTTCCTACTACAGGTAGGGATAGTTTGGTTAATGGGGTTGATGCTAATGCTGCTACTAAGAAGCCTAGAATTATACCAAGTACGCCTATAACAAGGTTTGCCGCTGGCAATTTACTAATCTTCTTTTCTAAAATTGAAAAACTTATTGTTGCTTTGTTGGCAATCGGGTCTGCAATTAAATAAAAAATAAATGCAAATAAAGCTGATGCTAGAATATTAGCCCCTATAAATAATTTGCCGCTATTAGGGATAAACCCAAAAGCGGCGTTAACTACTTTTAAGACTACTATTCCAAGAACAGCCCCGATTAGCATGAAAACTAATCTGATTATTCTCTTCATAATATCTCCTTATAAACCGATAGACTCATCTATCATCTTTTCTGCCTCTTCTTTGTCTAGAGAACCCACCATGACTAACTCACTAGCAAGGATTCTCCTTGCCCTATTAAGAAGCTTTTTCTCAGTTGTTGAAAGTCCCTTATCATTATCCAAAATTGCAAGATTTCTAACCATCTTAGCGATTTCAAAGACATCTCCAGTCTTTAGAATATCTTGATTGTCCCTATATCTTTTGGTCCAATTAGTATTCATCTCTGTTGGCTTATCATCTAGGATTTGTAAAACTTCTTTTCCTTCTTCCTTGGAAATAATACTTCTGATGTTCATTTCACCTATTTTCTCAGCTGGAATTGATATATCCATATCTCCAATAGGCATCTTAAGAATAAAATATTCCTTCTCCTCGCCCATAAAAGTCATCTTTTCAATGGAATCAATCACGCCAGCCCCGTGCAATGGGTAAACTATCTTATCGCCTACTTTAAACATATAACCTCCTAGGTTCTCTAGTAGTATTATACCATAAATTTAAAAATAAGCTTATAGTAAGCTATCAGTATATTCCAAAAAATATTTTTATCAATCCTTAAGGCCTGTTTTTATGTTAATTCTTTTATGAATAACCTCAATATTTGCATCTGTAGTTTTACCACCAAAGTCGCCATCAAGCGACCAGGAGACTTTTTCATCAGTCTTTACCCTAAGACTAGATGCCTGGCGCCTAATAACAAAGTCATTTGACTCATTGTTGGTAAGGGCCTGGATAATCTTATTTAGGTCAATAAGGCTCTCAGGTCTTTTAACCAGGGTAATTTCAAAAAGCCCATCAGAAAGGCCAACCTCTCCATCAAAAATATCAGTAAAACCACCCACAGAAATAGAATTAGAGGCCATAAAGTGAATAAAATCACCCTTAATAAGCTCATGATCAACTTCAATTTCTGCCTGGTAGGATTTCATAGATTGGATAGGAAGTAAATTCTTAAGTCCTTCAACAATATAGGCAGAGCGGCCCAAAATATTTTTCATATCCTGATCAGTAGAAAAACTTATATCAGAGAGAGCTCCAAAGGCTGCCACATAGACAAAATACTTATCATCAATCTTTCCAACATCAATCCTCTTAACCTTACCCCTGACAGCAGTTCTAGTCGCTTTTTCAATTTCTGGAGAAATATTAATAGACCTTGAAAAATCATTTGTAGAACCTGTAGGTATATAAGAAAAAGTCGGATCAATATCAGCTCTAAGAGCAGCAGAAACAGCCTCATCCAAAGTACCATCACCACCTGATACAAGGATGTTATCAAAGTCCTTTCCATATTTTTCAACAATCTCACGACAATCTCCAGCCTTTTGGGTAGCATAAACAGTAGGAAAAATCCCCTTGCTAGATAGGTATTCAATAATAGAAGAAAGGCTATTCTGAATAGCCCTCTGGCCAGAGTTTGGATTATAAACAAATAACATTTTTTTCATAAAATCACCTTTTCTTAGGGCAAATTGCCTAAATCACCAATAATATATATTTGATTTTACTACAAAATATTGAAATTTTTAGGGGCTTCCCCTAAAAATCCCTGTTTTTATCCAAGATAATAATATTTTCTTTATTCTTTAATGAATGGTAATTATTTAGTGTTTTTCTTCGTAATTTAATCTTATAATAAATTATTTCTATTTACTATTGAATCTCCGTCTAAAGGAGGGGCGAAGGGGGCGACCGATGCCCCCTCATGCCCCTCCTTAAACCTCCCCATTTCACCCCCTCCCGGCTCCTTAAGCGGAGTGCGAACAGAGAAGATTGCCTAACGGCAATCCACTCTTTGTAGACAAAGCCCCTTGTATTAGCTATCTCAATCCTTAGTGATTTTGACATTTCGATGCCTAAAAATCTCAATCTAGTCCAAATATTTATTTTGTATATACTCTACTTCTCAGCACTTACAAAAATTTTATTTGTACTCGTGCGTCAGGAGATTTTCTTAACGGCATCTCCATTTACAAAATCTCTCGACCTTGGGGATTTTATTCTGTATTCTGAGAGAATATTAACGTCTAATTAGTTTTAAAGCTCGTTTTACTCTGCATAAGTCCTTCCATAGCTCAGCTTTGCTTCGCTAGGATAGGGCTTTAGCTTCGCAAACATTGCGACTAGAGAATCTAATAACCTCATCTATTGGGAGATTTAAAATAAAAAGTACCCGTCAAGAAAATCACACTGACAGCCATATTTAAGTACAAATACTGTAACTACTAAGATGACAAGTAACTGCAAAAATACAATTTGGACTAGATTGTGATTTTTAGGGGACTTTTGATTTTAAATCAGTATGAACAAGGTCATCTACATACGAAGTAATCCGCCATACTAAAGAAGATTTTTTTAAAAAATCTTCCTCTTTCGCACTCCGCCTAAGGAGCAGAGGGGGGTGAGGGAAATGGGGGTGTAAGTGGGAAAGCTGGAGGGGTGTAGGACTCCCCAAAAGTTGTAGCTAGAAAAGAGGCTGCAATGAAAAAATATAGTTTAGAATTAAAGAAAAAAGTAATAAAAGAATACGAAGAAGGCGAAATAAGTTTAAATAAATTAGCAAGAA
>NZ_JAMXSL010000023.1:0-38616 GCF_026131715.1 Anaerococcus sp. NML200537
GGGACTGCACAACCCTAAAAGAAATTATTGAAAACCCAGTTTATATTGGTCATATTGCTAGTCAAAAAGTTAATTATAAATTCAAAGTAGGTTGGTTATCCGATAAACCTAAAGAGGAATGGATAATGGTAGAAAATACACACGAACCAATTATTTCTGAAGATATTTATAATATAGCAAATGAAAAATTGAAAAGCAGGAGAAGACCATTTAAAAATGGAGAAGAAAGTATATTTGCAGGAATTGTGAAATGTCCCGATTGTGGAAAATCTTTAAATCTTGGAAGAAACAAATCGAAAAAAAGAGAAAAGTTACTCACTTGTAATACTTATAGAAGATATGGAAAGTCATTATGTAGTCAACATAGAATTTATTACGATACTCTTTATGAGATAGTGCTTAAAGATATTAGGAAAAATGCAGAAATAGCATTAAAAGATGAAAAAGAAATCATAAAAGCACTTGAAAGATCACGAGAAGTTGATAATGAAGAAGAACAAAAATTTATTATGGATAAGATTTACAAAGATCAGATAAGAGTAGAAGACTTAACTAAAAAGATTGAAAGATTATATGATGATTGGCTCGATAACAAGATAAGTGAAAGTAACTTTCAAAAAATTCTTGAAAAATCACAAAACGAACAAGACTATCTAAACCAAAGAATAGAAGATAATCAAAAATTGATTGTTAAAGAAGATCTTGAAGATATTAATGTCAAAAAATGGATTAAACTCATAAAAAAACATAGGGATATAAAGAAGCTGGACAAAGAAACCTTAAACGAACTCATCTCAAAAATCTATGTTCACGAAAAAGAAGTAGTGAACGGAGAAATCACCCAAACAATTGATATTTACTACAATTTCATAGGAAATACAGACATACTACAAGTATTTTACAATCTCTAATTAGGCATAAAGCAGCTTATGGCTGGTGGGGGAATTGTACTAATTGGTATCAAATTAATTCCACTACTTGCAAATGCTTTAAATTAGGAGAAAGTCTATGTTTGGTATCTTTGACAAGCTAACTGAATTTTTTAAGGATATGCTACTCGGAGGTATCAAAGCAAATCTTGAGTCCATGTTCTTAGATATAAATGACAAGGTAGGAGTTATTGCAACTGATGTTGGTAAAACACCAATGGGTTGGAATGGAGAAGTATATAACTTCATAAAAAACATTAATGATAATGTGATCGTTCCAATAGCAGGTCTTATCATAACAGCAGTATTATGTATTGAACTCATAAATATGGTTATGCAAAAGAATAATATGCATGATACAGATACTTTTGAGTTTTTCAAATACATTATAAAGATGTTTATAGCAGTCTACCTTGCAAGCCATGCCTTTGAATTTTCAATGGCAGTCTTTGATGTGGCACAAAATCTTGTAAACAAAGCGGCAGGGGTAATCACTACTTCTGCCACTGTTTCAGGAGATCAGATAGTTGCAATGGTTGATACATTAAAAGAAAAAGATGTTGGTGCATTAATAATGATATTAGTTGAAACAAGCCTAGTGAGGATTGCAATTCAATGTATATCTTTAACTATTACCTTAATAGTATATGGGCGTATGTTTGAAATATATGTCTATTCATCAGTATCATCCATACCATTTGCGACTATGGGAAATAAAGAATGGGGTCAGATTGGAACAAATTATATCAAGGGACTTTTTGCCTTGGGACTACAAGGTTTGTTTTTGATGGTATGTTTAGGTATCTACACCGTTTTAATAAGGACGGTACAGATTACAGATATTCACGCAAGCTTGTTTAGTATATTAGGATATGCTCTACTACTTGGACTTATGATGTTTAAGAGTGGAACAGTTGCAAAAAGTATTATGAATACGCACTAGGAGGAATAAATGTTAAAAAAGAAAAATTGTGCTTTATTGGGACTTGGAATTTTATTAGGAGGAACTTATGAAATCTTAAAAGAGAAAAAAAGAAATGAAGAGATTAGAAACTTAAAGAAAAGAATAAACAGACTCGGAAGATGTCACAATGAATTTGTTATGTATCAAGGCGAATACAATGACAGAAATGAAGAAAAACAAGAAGAATTAGAAGAAAGAATTAGCTACCTGGAAGAGGAAACAACATCTAATTATGACCATATACTTGAACTTTCCAAAGAAGAAGTAGAGGGAGATTAAAATGGCGTATGTACCAATACCAAAAGATTTGGACAAGATTAAAACAAAGGTTGCCTTTAACTTAACCAAAAGACAACTTATAGGTTTTTCTGTGGCAGGACTAATTGGTATACCAACCTATTTATTTATGAAGAAATATCTACCTAATGATGTTTCTATCATTGTAATGCTAATAGTAACCCTGCCAATCTTTTTTATAACCTTATATGAAAAAGACACCTTAACTTTTGAAAAGTATTTTAAATTTTTCTATCTTCATAAATTTTATCAACCAACTAAGAGAATAAGAAAGGAGGCATACCTTGAAGCAAAGAAAAAAGCAAATCAGCGACTTAAATCTAAGGGAAAAACAATTAAAAAAAGACCGAAAGGAAGTAAGAAGGCTAAAAACAAAGAAAGATCCAACAAATAGTCTTCTAAGTGTACTTTTAAATAAAGAGAAAAAGAGATTTACTGTTGAGGATACAATTCCATATATAAGAATGTTACCAGAGGGCATATGCCAGTTAGATGAAAAAAATTATTCAAAGACAATTTCATTTCAAGATATAAATTACCAGTTGGCATTGGAAGAAGATAGAGATTTAATCTTTAACCAATTTGCCAACTTTTTAAATTCTTTTGATCCAAGTGTACACATTGAACTTTCATATGTAAATCAATTAGGAAGAAATAAAGACCTACAAGATGCAATTAAAATTGCTGATAAGGGAGATTTCTATGACGATGTAAGAAAAGAGTTTAGGGAAATGTTAAAACTTCAACTTGCAAAGGGCAATAACGGACTTAAAAAGATGAAGTATATAACCTTTACCACAGAAGCCGATAACCTAGAGCAAGCAAGAGCAAAGTTAAATAGACTTGAAGTAGATATTTTATCTAACTTTAAATCTATGGGAGTAAGAGCAGAGAGCCTTGATGGCGAAGAAAGGTTAAGACTTGTTCATGATATGTTAAATCCAGACAAAAACTTTGATTTTTCATATAAAGATTTGAAGAAGAAAGAGTCTACAAAATCACATATAACTCCCAATATCTTTAATTTTGCACCAGCAAATAATTTTAAATTTGGGAAATTCATTGGAGCAGTAAGTCATTTTCAAATACTTGCAAGTGAGCTATCAGACAGAATGTTATCTGAGTTTTTAGATATTGATGACAATATTTATGTAGCTTTTCATATAGATGTAGTTGAACAAGCAGAAGCTATTAAACTCATTAAAAGAAAAAATACAGACCTGGATAGAATGAAAATAGAAGAACAAAAGAAAGCAGTTCGTGCTGGATATGATATGGATATTATTCCATCAGATATAAATACTTTTGGGGCTGATGTTAAGTCCATGTTATCTGACTTACAAAATAGAGATGAAAGGCTCTTTGTAGTTACCATAGTAATGATGAATTTTGCTAGGACTAATCAAAAATTAGAAAACACCATTGCTCAAATATCATCAATTGCTAACAGACATAATTGTCAGGTAAAAAGATTATCTCACCAACAAGAGCAAGGACTTGTTTCTGCCTTACCTCTAGGAGTTAATCAAGTCGAAATAAAAAGATTTTTAACTTCATCATCAACGGCAGTATTTATGCCTTTTACAACAGAAGAGCTATTTATTGATTCGGCAAATTCTTTGTACTATGGATTAAATGCCCTTAGCCAAAACTTGATTATGGCAGATAGGAAGAAACTCAAGAACCCTAACGGATTAATATTAGGAACACCAGGTTCTGGTAAATCTTTCTCGGCAAAGAGAGAGATGGCAAATGCAATTCTTGTAACAGACGATGATGTAATTATTTGTGATCCTGAAGGCGAGTATTCAAACCTTGTAAAACAATTTAATGGAGAAGTTATTAAAGTTTCAGCAAAATCAAAGGACTACCTAAATCCACTAGATATTAATATGAACTATGGAGATGGGGACGCACCTTTAAAGGATAAGGCAAACTTCATAATGTCTATGCTTGAACTTGTAGTAGGAGGATCTGGTCTTACTGCTGCAGAAAAATCTGTTATAGATAGGTGCTTACCAAAGATATATCAAAAGTATTTTGAAGACCCCAAACCAGAAAATATGCCTATATTAGGAGATTTATACGATATGCTCCTATCTCAAGAAGAGGGAGTTGGTAGGAAACTCGCAACAGAAATGGAAATTTATGTAAAAGGAAGTCTTAATGTATTTAATAATAGGTCAAATGTTGACCTAAATAGGCAACTGCTCTGTTTTGATATAAAAGAGCTAGGAACACAACTTAAAAAAATAGGTATGCTTGTAATTCAAGACCAAGTTTGGAACAAGGTTTCCCTAAATAGAGGAAGCAAGTCTACAAGATACTATATAGATGAGTTCCACCTTTTATTAAAAGACCCACAAACTGCTTCATATTCAGTAGAAATCTGGAAAAGATTTAGAAAATGGGGAGGAATTCCAACAGGTATAACTCAAAACGTAAAAGACCTTTTAACAAGTCAGGAAATTGAAAATATCTTTGATAATACAGACTTTGTTCTAATGTTAAATCAAGCATCTGGAGATAGGGATATTCTTGCTAAGAAATTAAAAATATCACCTTATCAGTTAAACTATATTACTAATTCAAATGCAGGTGAGGGACTATTATTCTTTGGAAATACTATTGTTCCATTTATTGATAAATTCCCTAAAGACACCATGCTATATAAGCTAATGACAACAAAACCAGAAGAAGCTAAGTAGGTGTGATATGGATAAAAAACTAAAAAAAGATTTTCAAAAGAAAATTATACGAAATAGGGACGCTCCTGAAAAGAATCTTGAAAGTAAACTTGTTCATTCAGATGATTATACCAATAAGATTATTAAGACTAAGGATAGGTTCGGAGATAAAATTTCAGAAAAAGAATCTAAACTTATCCATGAGAATATATTAGCTAAAGATCAAAAACAAGATAAACTAAAAGATTTTCAGAAGGCTAAAAACAAGGAAAGAATCAGAAAAGAAGTTTTAAATAATAAGAATAAGGCTGAAAAAACAAAACAAACTAATCTTGAAATAAGGACAGATGAAAGCTTTAAACTTGATGAAGAGTTAGATGTAGACTTCAAAAAGGTGAATTTTGGTAGTGAAAACAGTAGAAATATTAATTCTAATAAATTAACAACAGATGATATTCCAGCTAACTCTGAAGTAATAAGCAATAAGAAGCCATCAAGTAAAAGACAAGTTCTTAAAAATTATGAGGATAAACTTATCCATAGTAAGGATAAATTCCAAGACAAAATCAACGAGAAAGAGTCTAAGCGAATCTACACAAGCGAAGATAAACCTATCGAAGCAAAGAAAAGCAAGAGAGTATATAGAAAAGATAAGCTTGTTAAAGATGAAGTAAGTAATGACGAGAGTAATGCTAATATAGATAAAAAGCAAAAGCAAAAGCTTTATCAAGAAAAGAAGTTTAGAGATAAGGAAAAAATTTCTAAAGAAATAGATAAAGAAAATAAGCTAAGCCAAGTTGATACAGATAAGACTTTTGATAATTCTGAGCTTAAAGACAATAATCTTGAATTTATAAAAGATGAAAAGGAAACAAGCCTTAAACCTTCAGAACAAAAGAAAGTTAATAAAAAGAAGACTTACTACAAAAGAAAAAATTATGAAAGTGATAAATTTACACGCAAGAAAATTGATGACTTAAAAAATGAATCTAAGAAAATTACAACGAAAGATTCTAAGAAAGCACAAGATGTTAAAGACTTTATCTCAGATAAAAAGATTGGAGAGCTTGAAAAGTCTAAAAGTAAGCTAAAGGATAATATCTTAAAGAATAAAACTAAAGGAAGTCTATCTTCTGGGGTTTTATTATCTGGAGCTAAGTCATCAGAGTTAGTGAGAGATTATTTAAGTTCAGGATCTGATAATACTGGTGTAGAATCTGGAGAAAAGGCCGCTAATGTAAGCTCTAAACTTCAGCATGGAATAAGGAAGTATAAGTTAGACAAAAAGAAAAAGTCCTTAAAAAAGCTATCTAAACTTGATAAGAAAATAAGAAAGAGAAAAAGCAAGTTGGAGTTTAAAAGTGGTTTGGAAGATTTAAAAAAGTCAGACGCCTATATAAAGAAAAATAGATTTAAGAAGTTTTACCAGAGAAAACAAATGAAAAGCATGATAGCTAAAAAGCACGAAACAAGACTGGTAGATAGAGTTAAAAAAGCTATTTTAAGTTTAGGTAAGGCTTCTAAAGAGCTAATCGTAAGAAAAAGTAAGATGGTTCTATTTCTAGTAATAGGACTAGGTCTTATGCTATCAATCATGATTGGTGGTGGAAGTGTTGGTATGAGTGGATTAAGTAACTCTGTTAACTCAGTAATGACAACAACATACCTATCACAAGATACAGTTCTAAGTGAAGTTAATCAAGAATTTTCATCAATGGAGTATGACCTACAATCACAAATCGAAAGTGTAAAAACAAGTCATCCTGGATATGACGAATATATTATAAATAAAGATGGAGAAATTGGTCATAATACCCATGAACTTTTATCCTATATAACTTCAAGATGTGGTGAAGTAAAATCAGCATCTGAAGTAAAAGGAATTTTAAAAGAGCTTTTCGATAAAATGTATAAGCTTGATTTTAAGGAAGAAATCGAAATTAGAACAAGAACAGTAGCAAGAACTAGATATGATAGTCGTGGTAATCCCTATACTAGCTATGAAAAAGAAGAGTACGAATATAAAAAGTTAATTGTAACTTTAAAGAAAAGAGAAATGGATGAAGTTGTTAGGGAAATATTTAAAGATTATCCAGACAATGTAGTTCATTATGAAGCTCTTCTTGAAGCTAAGGGGAATATGGGAGATGTTTTTGGATTAGGTAATGGGGACTTAGGAGAAATAGTAGACAATCCAAACTTTGGAAATCCTGGTCTTGCTTTTGATTCAGCTACTGCCAAAGCCTTATTTAATGAAGCAGAAAAACATATAGGCAAAAGATATGTGTTTGGAGCAAGTGGACCATCTAACTTTGACTGCTCAGGTTTTGTATGTTGGTCATTTACAAAGTCTGGTGTAAAGAGAATGCCAAGAACAACTGCATGGAGAATATACAAAGACTATTGTAACCCAGTCAGTCCAAGTGAAGCTCAACCTGGAGATATTATATTTTTCCATTCAACATATAACAGTGGAACACCAATATCTCACGTAGGAATATACGCAGGTAATGGAATGATGATTCACGCAGGAGATCCAATTCAATACACATCAATAAATTCAAAATATTGGAAATCACACTTTTATGGTTTTGGAAGACCTAGATAGAAGGGAGATATTATGTGAACAGGAAGCTTATAAGTATTAGAAACAAAAAGAAAAAAATAGAAGAGAAATTGAAAGATTTAAATGCAAAATACAAGGAAATTTGCGATGAAGAAATACAGGTTGAAAATGAAGAAATAATTGTAACTCTTAGGAGGAACAATATTAGCTTGGAAGAATTAATGGAGAAAATCAATGATAGAAAAAGAGAAGAGAAATTAAAAGAAAAGGAGAACATTCATAATGAAGAAATTTAATACGAACAGACTAAGAGCCTTTTTTATGGCTCTTTTATTAGTTTTAACATCAACTTCAACTACTAATGTACTAGCTAAAGCTGATGATACAGATGGTAGTAAAAAAATGATAGAAAGTTCAATAAGTAATATTAATGATTTAGAAAATCAAATCAAAGACTTAAATGATAAGAAACAAGAAGACCAATCAAAGATAGATGAATTAAAGGAAAAGTTAGAATCTTGCAAAGATAATGGAGAAAAACTAAAACAAGAAAAAGCTAAGCTAGAAGAAGAGATTAGAGATAAAGATAATAAGATTGATCAATTGAATAAAGAAATTGAGGATCTTAAAAACTCCAATAATGATGAACTAATAGCAGAAATTACTCAGCTTAAAGATGAATTAAAAAGATTACAAGATGAAAATGCAAAACTAAAAGAAGATTATTCATCTACAAAATGGGAGTTAGAAGCTGAGAAAGAAAAGACTGGTAAAAACGAAAATAAAATCAAAGAAATGCAAGAAAAGCTTGAGTCTTTAGAAGGGGAACTTGCAAAGAAGACTAAAGAAATTGAAGATAAAGACAATAGAATTAAGGACTTGGAAAAAGCTCTTGATGAAAAAGATACTAAGATAAAAGACTTAGAGTCTAAAAAGAAAGAAACAGAAAATTCTAAGTCAGAATGTTGTAAGAAAATTGAAGAGCTTCAAAAGGCTATTGATAGTTTAAAAGAAACTTCTGAAAATACAAAAAAAGAATTAGAAGATAAGATTAAAGAACTAGAAGAAAAACAAAAAGCTTCTCAAGAAGAAATTAAAAAGCTAAAAGAAGAGTTAGATAAGAAAATTGAAGAAGCAAAGAAGTTAATCGAGGAAGCAAATAAAAAATCGAAAGAAGAACTTGAAAAGCAAGCTAAAGATGAAAAAGAAAAAAATATAAACCAAGGCTTATCTAAGAAATTAGATGAACTTCTAAAACTCCAAAAAGAAAACAAAGAGAAGAAAGAAGATAAGAAATCTCAAGATAAAAAATGGGACGAACTTTTGAAAGCTGATGATAAGAACATCCTAAATCAATTTGATCTTAACAAGATGAAAAAGCAAGAGGAACAACAAGGTAAAAAACAAGTTAAAGATGAAAAAGAATTTGCAGTTTTCCAAGTAGACAAAAACTTCTATAACATTATCAACAAAGATGGTAAGACAACAGTCTATATGGACGTAAAAACTTATGTGGATCAAGGAAGAACTATGATTCCAGTAAGATATATCGCTTATACTCTAGGTTTTAATGTTGAGTATGACAACTCTACTCGTGAAGCTATTTTCTCAAACAAAGAGAATAATATCTTAGCTAAAAAGACATTAAGACTAAATATTGATACTGGTGTTATGAAAGATTCAGATGGAAAGGTCTACAATTCAGATGTTAAGCCAGTGATTATAAATGGAAGAATTCATGCTTCAATTTCAAATATTGCTAAAGCTTTCGGAGCAAGTCATGGAGATATTAAAGATGGTAAAAACCAAACAATAGAATGGGACAATGCTAGAAAAGCAGTCTATGTATTTAAAAATGTAAAATAAGAAAGGATATAAAAATGAATAAGAGCATTAAACGAGGAGTAGCCATAGCGTTACTCCTTTTTACATTTACAGTACCAGCAACTACATTTGCTATGACAAATGAAGGGCAAATAGAAAGTCAAAACGAATCAATCTATGAACCACAAAAAGAAGAATTTGAAAAAATGTTGAAAGATGATGTTTTTACACCATCAAAAGAAGAAATTCCTTATCAAGATGTTCCAAGAATACCAGGAAATACAAGTGAAGCAACCAAGCCTTCAAATAATCCTCCTAAGAAAACACCACTTGTAAAAGGTGGTAATACAAAGGCAGTAAATAATCTTGCGACACAAGAAAATAAGGCGAGAGGTTCAGTAATTGAAAATGTAGATAGGAATGGAAAAGATATTACACCAAGTGGAGACACAGAAAAAGATAAAGAAAATCCAGTAGATGTAAGACAATTTTTAACATTTCAAACTAAAAGTGGAAAAACTATGCACCTAATAGTGGATCACTCATCAAATCAAGATAATGTAAGGCTATTGACAGAAGTAGGAGAGCAAGACCTGCTTAATATGATTGAATCAGAAGACAAAAATACTATAAAGGTTGAAGAACCTAAGAAAGAGGAAGTGAAAAAAGAAGAACCTACAGTTGTTCCAGTAAAAGAAGAAAAGAAAAGCGGAATAGGTTCATTTCTAATTATTGCACTTGTAATTGGAGGAGTTTTTGGAGCAGGATATTATTTTAAAGTAGTCAAAGCTAAAGAAGATAAAATGTTGGAAGACTTTGAAGAAGATGATGAGGATTATATTAGTGAGTCAGAAGATGATGACGATGATGAAACTCACGAAGAATCACTAGATGAAGATGATGAACTATTATAAGGGTATTAAATTTAAGTACAATTGAACTTTTGTCACGGATATGATACAATATCCGTGACAAAGGAGGATTGTAATGAGTTCATATACAGAGAAAATATCAAACAAAATAAATAATTTTGACTCACATAAAGTATTTTTTGCAAATGACTTTTTAGATATTGCATCTAATGCTACGGTTAGACAGATATTAAAAAGATTAGCAGATGAAGATAAAATTAAGCGTGTCATTGATGGCTTTTATTACAATCCAAGATATAGTGAATTAATTGGAGAGTACGAAGCAATATCAATTCACGAGTTAGCACTTGCCATAGCAAGAAAATACAATTGGAATATTGCACCATATAGTAGCACAGCCTTAAACTTATTAGGACTATCCACACAAGTTCCAACTCATTATAAATATATATCTAGTGGCAGATATAAAGAATATAAAATTGGAAATACCATTTTAGAATTTAAAAAAGTAAATCCAGGAGAAATTGCCAATATGTCCTTAAAGACAGCGACTGTAATTCAAGCAATTAAGTCTTTAGGGAAAGAAAATATCAATGCCCAAGTTATCCAAAAGATAAGAGAAAACTTAAGTGAAAAAGAAAGAACAGACTTAATGAACCAAGCAAAATCAGTTCCTGCATGGATATATGAAGTGATAAGGGAAATCTGTGAGGGTGGAAATGAATAAGTTTTATATAGATAACAAAGAAGAGCTAAGGATTTTAATAGTAAATACTGCAAGAAAGAGGAATATATCTGAGGCAGTTATTGAAAAAGACTATTGGGTTACTTTTATCTTAGACTATCTTTTTAATGAAAATAAATGGAAAGAATATTTTACCTTTAAAGGTGGTACATCACTTTCAAAATGCTTTGGACTTATAGAAAGATTTTCAGAAGATATAGATTTAATCTTAGACTGGCGAGTATTAGGATATGAAGAAAAAGAACCATGGTTAGAAAGATCAAATACTAAACAGGATAAATTCAACAAAGAAGTCAATGAAAAGACAGAAATATTTTTAAGAGATGAATTATTAAAAGTCTTAGAACAAGATTTCAAGGACATGGACTTTGAATTTATGATTGATACTCTTGATCCACAAACAATTCTATGTAAATATCCTAAAATCTTTGAATCTAATTATTTGATACAAAATATAAGACTCGAAATAGGAAGCCTTGCAGCATGGACACCTGCAATCGACGTTGAAGTTTTGCCGATAATTAGCGAATCCTATCCAAATGTATTTAAAGAAAAAACTAATATAAGAACAGTATCAGCAGAGAGAACTTTTTGGGAAAAGGCAACTATACTTCATCATGAAGCGAATAGACCAGAATCTTCTCCTATGCCACATAGGTATGCAAGACACTTTTATGACTTATATAAAATAGCAAATTCAGATTTCAAAGACAGAGCCGTAGAGGATAAGGAGTTATTAAAGAAAGTAACTGAATTCAAAATGAAGTTTTATCCTAGGAAGTGGGCAAGGTATGAAGAAGCATTAGATGGTAGATTAAAATTAGTCCCAAGAAAATACCGATTTTCTGAAATAGAAAAAGATTATAAGGCTATGTCAGAAATGATATATGGAGAATATCCAAACTTTGAAGAGATTATAAAAGTTCTTCAAGAACTAGAAAAAGAAATTAATAAGTAAATCGAATTCTCCCAAAAATAATATAATATTCGGGAGAAATACTTTGAGCGAGAGAGAAATCTTTCGCTCTTTTTTTTATTTATGGAGGTATTAATGAAGTTAGTAATAGCAGAAAAGCCAAGTGTAGCAGTTACAATTGCAAAAATAATTGGAGCAAGAACAAGAAAAAACGGATATTATGAGGGGAATGGATACATTGTTTCATGGTGTGTAGGTCATTTAATTCAAATGGCAAGTCCCGATAAGATAGACGAAAAATGGAAGAAATGGACAATAGACACTCTTCCTATAATTCCAGAAGAATATATTTATGAAGTATCTAAAAGCACTAAGAAACAATATGGAATTTTAAAGAAACTTTTAAACGATAAGAACATCGACACAGTAATAAATGCTTGTGATGCTGGAAGAGAGGGAGAACTTATTTTTAGGCTTGTATATAATCAAGCTAAATGTAAGAAGAAGATTCAAAGACTTTGGATATCTTCAATGGAAAACAAAGCTATTGAAGATGGCTTTAGAAATCTTAAAGATGGAGAAAACTTTGAAGACTTATATAGATCGGCAAGTGCAAGAGCTATTGCAGATTGGCTGGTAGGAATGAATTTAAGTAGGCTTTATTCTTGCATTTACAAGGAAACATATTCTGTTGGTAGAGTACAAACACCAACTCTATATTTAATAGCTAAAAGGGATAGCGAAATAAACCTATTTAAGAAGCAAAAATATTATACAGTTGACCTATCTTATGGAGGATTGAAACTTGTATCAGATAGGATTGATAGAATTGAAGTTGCAGAACAACTATTAAATCTACTAGAAGATGAAATAGTTATTACAGAGGTAGAAGATAAAGAGGTAAGCACAAAACCAGATAAGCCTTATGATCTCACTACCTTACAAAGAGAAGCAAATAAATATTTTGGATATTCAGCAAATGACACTTTAAATCTAGCACAAGCTTTGTATGAAAAAAAGCTAATCACATATCCAAGAACAGATAGCAGGTATTTAACCGATGACATGGTTAATACTATGAAAGAATTATTAGAAGGACTTGAAGAAGATTTTAAACTCAACAAATCAAACTTTAAGTCTATTTTTAATTCATCTAAGGTTACAGACCACTATGCAATTATTCCTACTATATCAGGTATTGGAAAAGCTAAAGACATATCTGATAAAGAAAGCAAAATCTATAATCTAATTAAGAATAAATTACTTGCTTCATGTTCGGATAACTTAAAGGAATCTAGCAGAAAAATCAGATATGAATATGATAAATTTAACTTCAATGCAAGTGGCAAGACTGTAATCGATGAAGGTTATACAAAGTATCTAAAGAGCTATGGAAAAGAAAAACAAGAAAATGAATTACCAGATATAAAGACTGGAGATAAAATTAAGCTAACTTCTAAAAATATATCTGAGAAATTTACAAAAGCTCCAAGTCATTATAATGAAGATACACTTTTAAAGGCTATGGAGAATGCAGGGATTGAATCACTGGATAAAGATATAGAAGTAGAAAGGAAAGGCTTAGGAACACCAGCTACAAGAGCAGGAATTATTGAAAATCTTATCCATAAGGATCTCATAAGAAGAGATAAGAAAAATTTACTTGTAACAGAAAAAGGCAATAGACTTGTATCGATTGTAGAGGATAAGTTTAAGTCGGCAGAAACAACTTCTGAATGGGAAATGAAACTTGCAAAGATTAGCTCTGGCGAAGTAGATAAAGAAGACTTTTTAAAAGAAATTAAAGATAGTATAAGGGGGCTTGTAGATAGGTACAAGAATAATCTAAATGAATAAGGTAAAAATATTAGAGCTTTTCGGTGGCATAGGTGCTATTAGAAAGGCTTTTATTAATTTAAAGATACCTTATGAAGTTGTTGATTATGTAGAAATAGATAAGGCTTGTGTTAAATCATATAATGAACTTTATGGAGAAGATTATAAGCCAAAATCAGTAGTAGGATATAAAGTACCTAATGAGAATATAGACTTAATAATGCATGGAAGTCCTTGCCAAGACTTTTCAAGAATAGGAAAAAAGCAGGGAGGAGTGAAAAACTCAGGCACTAGATCAAGCTTACTATTTGAAACAATTAGAATAATCAAAGAAATGAAAGATAAACCTAAATGGATAATTTGGGAAAATGTAAAGGGAGTCCTTGATAGAAATATGAGGGACTCCTTTTTTATTTATCTAAAAGAGCTAGAAAACCTTGGATATGAAAGCAAATATGAAATCTTAAATGCAATGGACTTTGGGATACCTCAAAAAAGAGAAAGGATATTTGTTGTTTCGTGTCTTGGAGCAAATAACTTTTCTTTTAATAAATTGGAGAGGAAAGAAACAAGATCACTAAGTGAATTTTTAGAAAAGGATGTAAGTGAACTTTACACAATGACCCAACCTTATATGCTGAAATTTTTAAATAAAGGCATAGATAATAGTTTTAGAGGGCGACTAAAAGTGATTAAAGATTTTTCTTATACTATTTCTACAAAACAGATGAGAGTACCTAATTCTGGAATAATAGATATTGGAAATGGTAAATATAGGTATTTAACAGAAAGAGAATGTTTAAGACTCATGGGTTTTGATGACATTGATATTAACAAACTAGAAGAAGCACATCCAAGAAGAAAAAATTGTACTTCAAGCAAGCTTTATAAGCAGGCCGGCAATTCTATTGTGGTTGATGTTTTAATGGCTATTATAAAAGAAATTCATAGAATGGAGGTAGGAAATGCAAGTAAATGATTTTAAGAATATACAAGAAGCAATAAAGTATGAAGTTTTGCAAGATGAAAAAGAATATTTAAAACTCTTAAAAGTTATAGGTAACAATCAAAAATATGATTTTTCAAGCCAACTAAGTATATACAACAAAGAACCTGAAGCTAGAGCTTGTGCAACCTTTGATATGTGGAAGAAATATTTTGGTCGAGTTGTTATGAGGGGTCAAAAGGGTATTCCAATTTTAGTTGGAAGTGATGTAAATCAAAGAGTGTCATATATTTTTGATATCAGTCAGACCACATCAATGGATAGGAATATTAATGAGGTTAGCTTATGGCAGTTTGATCACGAAAATCATAACGAGGCTTTAAAAGAAATAATAAGAGATTCTTTATTTGAACCTAGTGATTCACTCAATGAAAATATATTTTCTTTGAGTCGAATTTATGGAGATGAATATATTAACTTGGCACTTGCTGATTTAAGGATAGATATAGAGGATAGACTTAGTTTTGAAAAGTTTATGAGAGACTCAATATCCTATGCAGTAGCTAATAGGTTTAATACAGTCTATCCTATGGATATGGAAAATTTAAAAAATAATTTTTATAGGATTAATACAATTTCTTTAGAGCAAATAGGTCTTGTAATATCAAGGGTTAGTGAAGATATTATAGATAGAACAATAGAAAAATCTAAGGAAATAGATCGTGCTAGGCTGCTGACAGAAAGGGCCGGTGGCGACTATAATAGAGATATAGAAAATACAAATGAAGATAGAGGAGGTCAAAATGATTTATATAGACGAGATGATAGGTCAAGAAGTAGAGATGGACGAGTTTTCACAGATGGAAGCGACAGAGGAAATAGCGATGAAGATCGAAGAGAAAACCTTGGACATGATGGAGAAGGATCTGGAATTTATGGAGAAATTTCCGAATCCAACATACGCAGTTCTAAGACTGTCTTATCTAGTGGGGAGCGAGGACATGGAGAACTGGAAGAAACTTCAGGAAATGTACGAGGAGAAAACACTTTTGAACCATCTGAAGGAAATTCAGAATCAGGCAGTGGACTTTATCAAGAGAGAGAAAGTCAAGATGATGAAAGCACAAGGATTGACAGAGAAGATGATGAGAGAGAATCCAGAGGAATACCAAGGACAGATGAACAACTTGATGGCAACAGTGAAAAGAATGGCAATCAAGGAATACGTGGAAGCTTAGAAAATGAAATAAGCCAAGAAAAGGAAGCTGATGAAGCTTCTTTTTTTGATGACAAAAACACTGAAAATAGAAAAGATTATTGGATTGTAGAATTTAATGAAAACCATGAATTAGTTCCCGATTATAGTGGGCAGATAGTAACTAAAGACTTAATTAATGTCCTAAGACAAAAGGATATTGATGTTAAAGACCATAATCAAACTCTTGGAGAAAATGAGTTTGGAGAAATGACTGATGATTATATCGGATATTTCAAATTCTATTTTGACCACTATGTAGACGGAGAAGTTGTCGAGCATTATAGGATTGACCTTGGTGATGGTGAAGAAGTAAATGAGCGTGAATTTTCATATTTAGAAGAACAAGTTGCACTAAGTGAGGAAAAATTATTAAAAGAAGAAACTAAGGAAAAGATAGAGCCTAAATTTAAGATAGGTGATCAGGTTAGATATAAAGATAAGGACTTTACCATTACAGATTTTGATGAACTAAGTGGAGGACTTAAAACTGTAACCATCAGAGATAATATGGAATATATGGGAGGTATGATTAGGGGTTCGGAAGTAATTCCATATAGAAACGATTTATACCTTGAAGAAATCTTTGAAAATCTAAGTCAAACATCAGAAAAACTAGCAGTAAAGGTTGGTAAGGAATTTATTTTCGAAGATGAGAAGATCTTTGATGGAATTAACTTGATTGACACAGGAACTAAAGTAGAAGTTAATGGGGAAGAAATTCCTTTATATAAGGGTGAAACATTTGAAGAAAGTAGAAAGATTGATGACCTTTTAAATAGTGGAAATTATGAGATATACAAGTTATCCGAGTATGAAAAACAAATTGAAAGACAAGTAGAACAAGAAAGCTTTATTGATGACCACAATCCTGAAATTGACCAAATGATGGATAGATACAATGTGCCTAGGGAAGCAGCCGAAAACTTATTGAGGGGAAAAGAAGAATTAAAGAATCTAGGCTATGAACCTGATAGGGAAAGGCTAAGTTTTGCTAGAAATTATGACTTGAAAAATCATATCTACTCAGAATACCTTACACCATCAGAAAGACTAGATAAAAATATCAAAGCTATTAAAATGCTCAAAAGACTTGAAAATGAAAATAGGAGTCCAAGGGAGTATGAACAAGCTTATCTTGCTGACTATCTAGGTTGGGGAGGTCTTGCCGATGTCTTTGATGAAGAAAAGGGAGGGCAATGGCTTGAGGCAAGAAATATTTTAAAAGAAAACCTAACAAATGATGAGTATATGAATGCTAAAGAGTCTACTTTAACATCATTTTATACACCTAGAGAGGTAATGGATGGAATATATAAGACTCTAACAGATATGGGATTTAAGACTGGGAATATCCTTGAACCATCTGCAGGAGTAGGTAATTTCATTGGTAATATGCCAAGTGAAATACAAGCGTCTAAAATCTATGGAGTAGAAAAAGATAGCCTAAGCGGAAGAATAGCAAGAGAGCTTTATCCTGAAGCTAATATTCAAATTAAAGGTTTTGAAGAAACAAACTTCTCAAATAACTTTTTCGATTTAGTTATAGGAAATGTTCCCTTTGGAGATTTTAAAGTTAACGATCGTGAATATAACAGAAATAATTTTCTGATTCACGATTATTTTTTTGCAAAGTCAATAGACAAGGTTAGGAATGGAGGAATTATTGCCTTCATAACTTCATCTGGAACTATGGATAAAAAAGATGAATCTGTTAGAAAATATATTAATGCAAGATGTGAGTTTTTAGGAGCTATGAGGCTTCCTAATACAACATTTAAAGGTCTTGCTGGTACAGAAGTTACTTCAGATATTATTTTCTTAAAGAAGAGAGATTCAGTTATAGAAAGAGATGACGATTGGATACACCTAACAACCGATAAAAAGGGTTTGACTTATAATAAATACTTTGTAGATAATCCTCAAATGGTATTAGGGGATATGAAAGAAGTATCTGGTAGATTTGGCAATACCATTACTTGTGATGAAAAAGAAGACGAAAATCTAAAAGATTTAATGGATCTTGCAAGTAAGGAAATATCCTCAAATTCAAAATATGAAGAGGTAGAACTATTGGAAGATGAAGAATTAAGTCTTCCAGCAACAGATGATGTTAAAAACTTTTCTTACACTATTATTGATGAAGAAGTCTACCTAAGAGAAAACTCAGTCTTAGTTAAGCAGAATATATCAGATAAAAATAAAGAAAAGATAAAAGATTACCTTGATGTAATGAATGCTTTAAAAGATGTAATAGAAAAGCAAAAGGATGATTTTTCAGATGAAGAAATAAAAGAGTCACAAGCAAAGTTAAATGAGGTCTATGATAACTTTTCAAAGAAACATGGCTTCATTAACTCCTTATCAAATACTAGAGCCTTAAAGGAAGACTCAAACTTTCCTTTGGTCTCATCAATAGAAATACTTGATGATGAGGATAATTTCAAAGCTAAGAGTGATATATTCTCAAAAAGAACAATAACAAAGGCAAAGGTAGTAGATCATGTAGACACTTCCCTTGAAGCTTTAGTCTTATCTGTTTCACAAAAGGGATATGTAGATTTTGAATATATGGAATCTATCACAAGTAAAGATAGGGACACCTTAATTGGTGAGCTTGAGGGCGAGATATTTTTAGATATTAAGGATACAGACCTAATAAATAACAGAATGCCCTTTGAGAACTTTGACAATGACGATCCATTTCATTTTTCATATGTATCGGCTGATGAATATTTAAGTGGTAATATCAGAGAAAAGATTGGCTACCTCAATTCATATATCGGAGAAATTGAAAATGTAATAGATTTAGCACCTTCTGAAAAGAAAGATACACTATTAAACGAGTTAGGCAAACTCAAATATCAAAGAGAAAAATTACAAGAAGTTATGCCTGAAGAACTTACTGCTTCTGATATAAATGTAAGGTTAGGAGCAACCTGGATACCTCAAAAAGATATAGAAGACTTTACTTTTAACCTTTTAAAAACACCAGGTTATGATAGGTGGAATATAAATGTTAGGTTTTCACCACACACGAGTGAATGGAATATTGAGGGTAAAAGTGTTGACTCGACTAATGACCTTGCTAACATGACTTATGGTACAAGTAGAGTAAATGCCTATAAGCTGATTGAAAATGCTCTTAATCTAAAAGATACAAAAGTATTTGACCAAATAATAAATGATGATGGGTCTAAGACTTCTGTATTAAACAAAAAAGAAACTATGCTAGCAAGTCAAAAGCAAGAACTGATAAAAGAAGAATTTAAGAATTGGATATTTGAAGATCCTGATAGAAGATATAGGCTAGAAAAGATTTATAATGAAAAATTCAATTCAATTAGAAATAGAGAATTTGATGGTTCTAACTTAACTTTTGATGGAATGAATACTGAAATCAGACTTCGAGAACATCAAAAAAATGCAATAGCAAGGACTCTTTATGGTGGAAACACACTACTTGCCCATGTAGTAGGAGCAGGAAAAACTTTTGAAATGGTAGCTTCTGCTATGGAATCTAAAAAGTTAGGACTTGCAAGTAAGTCATTATTTGTAGTTCCTAATCATTTAACCACTCAAATTGGTAGAGAGTTCATGCAGTTATATCCGTCAGCAAATATTATGGTGGCCGATAAAAAAGACTTCCAACCTAAAAATAGAAAAAGATTTATTGGTAGGATTGCAACAGGAGAATATGATGCAGTCATCATAGGACACTCTCAATTTGAAAAAATACCAATGTCCAAGGAATACCAGGTAAGGCATATACAAGACCAAATAGATGATATAGTTTCCTTTATTGATGAGAACAAAAGAAATAGAGGAGAAAATTTCACAGTAAAACAACTGGAAAAGACAAAGAAGAAACTTTTGGTAAGACTTGAAAAGCTAAATGATGACTTTAAAAAAGATGATGTAATAACTTTTGAAGAGCTAGGAGTAGATAAGTTATTTATAGACGAAGCTCATAATTACAAAAACTTATTCTTGCATACTAAGATGAGAAATGTTGCTGGTATCGGTCAGAGTGAAGCCTTTAAGTCTTCAGATATGTATATGAAATGTAGGTATATGGATGAAATGACAGGTGGAAAGGGAGTTGTATTTGCTACTGGTACACCAATATCAAATTCAATGACAGAGCTTTATACTATGCAAAGATATCTTCAATATGACGATCTAAAGGCAAGAGGATTAGAACATTTTGACGCCTGGGCTTCTACTTTTGGAGAAACAGAAAACACTTTTGAATTATCTCCAGAAGGTACTGGATATAGGCAAAAGACAAGATTTTCAAAGTTTTATAATTTACCAGAATTGATGTCTATGTTTAAAGAAGTAGCAGATATAAAGACTTCAGATATGTTAAATTTGCCAGTACCAGAAGCAAGTTTTGAAGTTATTAAAACAAAACCTACTGAGGAACAAAAAGAAATACTAGAAGCTATTTCAGATAGAGCTGACGCAGTTAGAAATAATCAAGTCGAGCCAACAGAAGATAATATGCTAAAAATTACAAATGATGGTAAAAAACTTGCCCTAGACCAAAGATTAATAAACCCACTACTTTCCGATGATCCTAATTCAAAGGTAAATGTATGCGTTAAAAATATCTTTTCAATCTGGGATAAGACAAAAGAAAGCTCATCAACCCAGTTAGTATTTTCAGATATGTCTACACCAAAAGGAGATGGAGAATTTAATATCTATGATGATATTAGGAATAAGTTAGTGAATATGGGAATACCTAAAGAAGAAATAGCTTTTATCCACGAAGCAGATACAGACAAACAAAAAGATGAATTGTTCTCTAAGGTAAGAAAAGGAGAAGTAAGAGTATTATTAGGTTCTACTCAAAAAATGGGAGCAGGTACAAATGTACAGAATAAATTAATAGCTTTACATGATTTAGACGTCCCTTGGAGACCGTCTGACCTAGAGCAAAGAAGTGGTAGAATTGTTCGTCAAGGTAATGAAAATGATAAGGTAAATATCTTTAGATATGTAACAGAAAATACTTTTGATTCTTATTTATGGGTGCGACATGAAGTCGCTTAATTTAACTGTTTGGCATAATGACCAAACCAACTATTCCGTTAGTTGAGCCAAGTATCGACTGCACTTAGGTGTGGTAAGCCGATATTAAAGTAGCCCTACTTGAGGTTGGACCGTGAGGGAATACCGAAACTGCCAGCAACAAGGCGGTTAGGGAGCGAGGCTTGATAATATGGCTAACATATGTGAACTACTGATAAATGTCGTTAAGGTGAACAGGCTAAAGTTGCTGACAAGCCTGAACCAAAATGGTGCGTAGTCGGATAATCCTTTCCACAGTGGGATTACACGGACAAAATGACTACCGGCAGAGAGGTAGAGCCTAAGTTATCAATGTTAATTAAGTGGAACATGGTAAGCCTGTACCGTTGCCAAAAGGCAAGGTAAATCGTAAGAAATGCTGATAATGGTGCAGGTAAAGGATAATGGAAAAAGCGAACGCCATCTTGTAATGAGATGGATAGGGGTTCAAAATTTGCCCTAACTTGAAAGAGTGCAGACTTCCATTTGGTTTTTAATCACAAGAGAACTTGTAGAATTTTTGAAAGGAGAAAGCAAATGAACAGTAAAATGTGTGCTACTACTAACAGAGCTAAAAACTGGGAAAGTATAGACTTTTCTCTAGCAGAAAGCTATGTTAAAAAACTACAAATGCGTATTGTGAAAGCGTGGAAAATGAGTAAATATGGAAAGGTAAAATCTTTACAACATTTACTCACAACTTCATTTTATGCAAAAGCCTTGGCTATTAAGAGGGTAACTGAAAATCAAGGCAAGAAAACAAGTGGTGTTGATGGTGAATTATGGCTAACATCACAGGCAAAGTATAAGGCGATAGAAAAGTTAAATTTAAGAGGATATAAACCTAAGCCTCTTAGAAGAGTGTATATACCAAAGAAAAATGGTAAGAAAAGACCTCTCAGCATTCC
This sequence comes from Anaerococcus sp. NML200537, assembly GCF_026131715.1. NCBI lineage: Bacteria > Bacillati > Bacillota > Tissierellia > Tissierellales > Peptoniphilaceae > Anaerococcus > Anaerococcus sp. NML200537. The sequence goes on from NZ_JAMXSL010000023.1 coordinate 21,825, forward strand.
TACAATGACAGATAGAGCAATGCAAACACTATATAAATTTGCACTTGAACCCATAGCAGAAATTACTGCTGACCCTAATTCTTATGGATTTAGGGCAAAAAGATGTACACAAGATGCTATCGAGCAGTGTTTTACGTCACTCAATAAAAAGAAGTCTGCAAAATGGGTACTTGAGGGAGATATAAAAGGTTGTTTTGATAATATAAGTCATGAATGGATATTAAATAATATCCCAATGAACAAGAAATTATTAAAACTCTGGCTTGAGTGTGGATATATAGAAAAACAAAAAGTATTTCCAACAGAAACAGGAAGTCCACAAGGCTCGCCAATATCACCTATTATTTCCAATATGGTATTAGATGGTTTAGAACAAGCAATCAAAGAGAAATACCATAGAAGAACAGTAAACAAGAAAACATATTTCCCAAAGGTTAATTTTGTTAGATATGCAGATGATTTCATTGTTACAGGAGAAAGTGAAGAATTGCTTGAAAATGGTGTAAAGCCAATCATTGTAAAATTCTTGGCTGAAAGAGGTTTAGAATTATCAGAGGAAAAGACACTTATAACACACATAAATGACGGTTTTGATTTTCTTGGAGTTAATATTAGGATGTATAAAGATAAGTTGCTTACAAAACCATCTGATAATAACTTCAAGGCTATTGTCGATAAAATCAGACGAATCATAAAAGATAATCCGTCAATGAAACAAGAAATTTTGATCAGAAAATTAAATCCAATCATTATAGGTTGGGTAAACTATCATAAATATAATGTTTCATCTAAAGCCTTTGAAAAACTTGATTATGAAATATATAAAAGCTTGTGGACCTGGTGCGTTCGTAGACACCCAAAGAAAGGTAGAAAATGGATAGCTAAGAAATACTTCCATACCATTGGAAATAGAACCTGGACTTTCAGTGTAGCCACTGGTGACAGAATGGAAAATGGCGAGAAATACTATCTTCGTCTTAAATATGCTACAGACACTGATATTAAAAGATTTACCAAGATACAAGCTGAAGCAAATCCATTTGATGAAAATTGGCAAATATACTTTGAAGAAAGAGAAGAGTTAAAAATACGAAACGAACTTAAAGGACGTACAGTTATAAATAAACTGTATAAAACGCAAAATGGAATATGCCCTGTTTGTGGAGAGAAAATAACTATGGATACAGACTTTAGAGTACATCAAACAATTCAAAATAAAATTACCCTTAAAACTTTAGTACACCCTTGGTGTCATAGAAAATTGCATATAAATGATGAAGAAAACACGCTGGCTCTTTAATTAGGGCTTATAAAAACTTGAGCCGTGTGAGGGGAAACTCTCATGCACGGTTCTTAGAGGGGGAAGGGATAGTAATATCCCCGACCTACTCGACCAGACAATAGAGAATAAACAGAAATTCATTTCTCAAATTATGACCTCAAAAACTCCAGTAAGAGTTGCAGAAGATGTTGATGAAGCAAGTCTATCTTATTCAGAAATTAAGGCTTTGGCTACTGGAAATCCTCTAATTAAAGAAAAAATGGATTTAGATAACGAAGTTACAAAACTAAAAATGCTTGAAGCAAACTACAAGTCTAATAAATACAAGCTTGAAGATAAGGTAAATAAAATTTATCCTCAAAGTATTTTAAAAACTGAAATGGAGATAAAGGCAGTTAAAGAAGATATTGCAAGTGTTGAAAAATTAGGAGAAGGAGATAGCAAATTTACTTCAATCAGTCTTGGTGCAAATAAAATTTTAGATAAGAAAGAAGCTGGAGAGAAGCTATTAGAAGAAATAAAAAAGGTAAAGATAAATGATAGCAAGGTCATTGGTAAATATAGAAATTTAGACTTACAAGTTTCATATAACTTTATGACTAATACTCACACCTTTAAACTTCTAGGAAAAGCAGAATACTTCGGAGAGTTTTCAAACTCTACTGATGGCAATATAACAAGACTTGATAATGCCATTGAAAAAATGCCTTCAAGACTTGAAAGATTAAATCAAAACCTTGAAAACTATAAAGAATCTTTAGAAAATGCCAAAGTAGAATTGACCAAACCATTTGAAAAAGCAGATGAGTTAAGGGATAAGACACTAAGACTAGCTGAAATCAATAAACTTTTAGATATGGGAGAAGTAGAAGAATTAGAAAACCAATCACCACTATTAGATGATTTAAAGAGGGCGATAGTTGATTATTCTAACTACGAGTTTTCAGAATCTAATAGCTATGAAGACTTTGACAAACTATATCCTGATTTAAGCCATATAGGACTTGCCTATACAGAAACACCAGATGGGAAGCACTCTATCCAATATGAGGTAAATTTGGAAGAAAAAACATGGACTCAGTATGTAGATAATGTAGCTATTAGAACAGAATCTTTTGTAGAGGAAGATATATCTAACTCACAAGCTATTAAAGATATGACCGAAGCCATAAAGATGTCTAGTTTTGATGATCTGGTAGCAGTAGATGAAGAAGATTTGAAACAAGCTCTAGGCTTAGAAATAGATGATGATGGAAACTTCTATGATCCACTAGCAAAAGATCTGGATAATGACGGAATACCAGATAGGTATGACAATGATTTTAAAGACAGTGATTACCTTGAATCGACTTATGATGTAGAGGATAATCTTCACGCAAGGGAAGAGAAACCATCAATATTGGGACAAATATCCAAATTCAAATCAGAAGAAGAAAAAGATAAAAATCAAGAAAAAAGTGAAAAAGGACAAGAACGATAGAGGAGGGCTAAAAGCTCTCCTTATTTAGTACAAGGAGGAAATTATGGAATACAAAGATATTAGAGAAAACTTAGAAGAAATGATGAATGATAATTACAAGGATTTTATAAAAGCACTTGTGAGCATAGAAAAGGGTGTTAATGATGAAAAAGCACTTGAAGAAGTCTATGTTTTATATATGAACAATGACACTACAGGTCTACTAAGTGATGACTTTGACTATATGATTGATGATATGAAAGAACAAGGTAAGATTGTTGAAAAAACCAATGAACTTGAAGAAAAAGACGATCTTATAAATCTCGTGGGTAATATAGCTGGAAAAGTAGAAAATCTTGAAAGAGAAAATGCTAATGGAGAAAAGTTCAAGGTAAGCAACTTTTCAATTGTTTCAAAAGATGATTACGGAAATAAAGTTTATACCAATTGTTCAGCCTATGGAGATAAGACAAAAGATATAGAGAACCTTAAACAAGGCGATTTTGTTAAAATCTTCGGACAAGTAAAAACAAGTATCGATAACAACGGAAAGGAACATAAAAATGTTCGTATTTTGTCTTCTAAGCTCTTAAAAGCAAAAGAACAGGTAAAGAGTCAAGACAAGGATAAAAAGTCCATATTAGGGCAAATAAAAAGCTTTAAGACAGATGACAAAGCTAAGTCAAACAAGAAAGACCATAGCAAAGGTGCAGAGAGATAAATATCGGCAGTCTGCGGACTGCCTTTATTTTTTTCATAGTTTAACGCAGTAAATCAAATAATTGAAAGGAATCTGTGTTATATGCTATAATTAAATAGTTAATCTATACCTTTAGAAAGGTAAAATATAGAATTGGAGAATGATATGGGATTTTCATATAAAAAATTATGGAAGTTATTAATAGATAAAGATATGAAAAAATGGACTTACAAGAAATAGCCAATATTTCTCCGGCTACAATAGCAAAAATGGGGAAAGGTGAGTTTGTAAGTGTGGAAACATTATACAGGATTTGTAAAGCAATTAATGTAAATTTTGGTGACATTGTATCAATTGTGTGAATATAATTATTCTAAAAAATTGTAGTAAATAGTGATTTATAGGGAGTTGTTATGAAAAATAACATAAGATTACTTGTTATTGAGGATAACGAAGAAATAATTGATTTAATTAAGCTATATAAGCCAGATAACTTTTTTATGAAAGAGGCAAAAAATGGAAAGGAGGGATTAAAAGAATTTTCAAAAGAAATATTTGATATTGTAGTATTAGATCTAATGTTACCTATAGTAGATGGTTATGAAGTTTTAGAAAAAATACGAGAAAAAAGTAATATCCCGATTATAATATTGTCTTCTAAAAATTTAGATTTTGAAATTATTTTAGGACTTGATAAAGGTGCTGATGATTATATTGTAAAACCATTTAATCCGATGGAACTTTTTGCTCGAGTTAATGCTTTGCTAAGGAGACTAAGTTTTTCAGAAAAAGATAATAAAATAATTACTTGTGACAATTTAGAATTAAATAGGGACTCTTGTGAAGTTTTGAAAAATAGAAAAAAGATAGATTTAACTGGTCAAGAATTTAAATTACTCGAGTTTTTTATGATAAACAAAAATATAGTTTTTACGAAAAATATAATCATGGAAAGAGTTTGGGAAAATGACTATTATGATGAAAATGTTGTGTCAGTCTATATAAGTCGTATTCGAGAAAAAATAGGAAAAAATTCAGATGGAGAAAACTATATTGTAACAATTCGAGGATTGGGGTATAAATTCGATGATTAAGTTTAGAGGAGAGATTAAGTTTAATAGGTTTTTATTTTTGAACTTAATAATAATAGTGTCGATTGTATATGGATACTACATTATTTCATCAATTACCTTAGATTCAATAGGAAGTAATATTTTTTCAAAAGTAGCAAACCAATATTCAGCAGACTATATCTTTGATAATAATAGGGTAGACAAAGAGAATCTAAATAAAATAAGAGGCATAGATGGATGGATTTTTATTATTAACGAAGACTTAAGTTTAGATTATACCTCTAATGATATAGCCCCAAATAATTATAATTTTAAAGATATTATAAACCTAAACAAAGGTATTTATGAATACAATGGGAAAAAGTATTTTGGGTCTGTAAAAAGTCTAACTAATAATAAATACGGAGTTGTGGTAGTGCCTTCTAAATATATCAAGAATCAAATTTTACTTACGCCTCAAAAACAAAATCTTAATATTTTTATTTTATTTTTTGTAATAAGAATTTTGATTTTTATATTAGGGACTTTTATTGTATTGTTTTTGTTTTCAAGATTACTATTCGATAGATTGCATAAACCATTAGAAGAATTAGAATACGGCTTTTCAAAACTAAAAGAAGAGAAATATTCTTTTATTGAAGATTCGAATAGTAGAATAAAAATCATTGAATTTTCTTATATTAGAGATACATTTAATTCAACGGTTGAATCTTTAAGAGAACTGAAAAATGAAAGGATAGAGAATAAAGCTAGAAGAATACAATTATTTGTAGACATAAGACATGATCTAAAAACTCCTATAACAGTGATTAAGGGGTTTTCTGAAGCGCTGATTAATAAGAAAATATCAGAAAGAGATTTAAATAAGTACTTAAAAGCCATAAATAAAAATGCAATTATTATTGATTCATTATTAAATCAGATGTCAGAAATAATTGAGTATGAAGACTATAAGTATAAGTTAAATCTTGAAATTATAGATATTTGTGAATATATGAGACAATCGATTATAGATTTTTTACCCGTTTTTGAACAACATAATATAGAGACAGAAATAAAAATACCAGAGGAACAATTATTCGTAGAAATTGATAAGAATATTTTTAATAGAGCTATAAAAAATCTAATGCAGAATTTAGTGGATCATAATTTTTCGGGTATAAAAGCATACTTTGAAATAAAGTGTTGTAGTAATAAAATATTAGTGATAATTGGAGATACAGGGTGTAAAATAAATGAAAAAATAGCTCAAAATATATTTGATCCATTTGTAACCGATGATAGTTCCAGAAACAGTGCGAATAAAAATAAAGGCTTAGGTTTAGCCATTACAAAGAAGATTGTTGAGTTACATCAGGGCAGAATATACTTAACTCAGCAGAACACTAATAGTTATACTAAATACTTTACAATTGAGCTAGAAATATATAATTTTGATAAATAAATGGTTAAAGATTAGAGTTAGTAACCTATCTATGATATGTCCTTACCTTACTGATAATTCATGAAAGGAGGGACATATAAGGTTGCTAGCTCTGTTTTTTTAAAGAATATTTATGTTAAAGTAAAGCAGATTTAATCTAATGTAAGGTTGTTGTTATATAAGAGAAATAATTAGCTGATATTATATAGATATCAAAGAAATGGAGGTGAATTAAATGTTATTCAGAAGCAAAAAAGCTTTAGCACCAGGTTGCATTAGCGTTGGTCCTTTTGGTGTATGCATAAGCTATGGAAAGAATTGGTAAACATTATAACTCAGCAATTATATAACATTGAAAAATAATTGCTAAAAATTACTTAGTGGTTGCTATATGGATAATAAATCATTTCCAATATCAGTTATTAATTATTAAGCTCTAAGGTCCATCTTTATTTATGATTTGAGACTTAGAGATCATAGAGTGATTTCTAACTATATAGTTAATTCGTGATTATTGAATTTGATTTATTATTTGTAGCAACCTTTTTAATTTATTTGTAGGAGAAAATATGAATAAAAATGTAAAAATATTTAATGTTAATGGAATTAATATTATTGGAAACTTTAATAACGGTGCGGTTATTGGGCTTGAAGAGGATGCGCTAGATTATCTAGAAAAAGGTTCTCCATATGATAAAGATAAAGCATTAGAATTAGAAAGAGCGTTATTAGAATTAGGTTATTATGATGAGACCGATTTTCGAGTGGACTCTGCTTATTTACATGTTAATGATAGATGTAATCTACATTGTATTGGATGTTATTCTTATGTTGAAAATAGAAATAACAAGACGGAGTTAACCTATAAAGAAATCTGCAATATACTTAAAAAATTAAAGGAATCAGGTGTTAAAGGGATTGTAATATCTGGAGGAGAACCATTTTTAAGGGATGACATAGGTAAGATTTGTAGATATATAAAAGAAGAACTAAGAATTGAGAAACTGTGTACCATAACAAATGGAACTTTAGATATTGATAGGTATGCTTCAGCGATAGACTATATAGATGAATTTAATATTTCTATTGATGGATATAATGAACAAGTTCAATTTATTAGGGATAAGGGGATAATGCCTTTAGTTCTCTCAAATATAAAGAGAATAAAAGAATTAACACCAAATATTAATTTGATAGTAACTTTACATAAGAAAAACTATAATGAAATGGGGAAATATAATGAACTTGCAGAAGAATTAGGTGTAAGTTATTCTTTCAGTATTTTTACAAACGAATTTGGAGATAAGGTGTTCAAAGATTATATTCTAGGAGATGATGATCTAGTAAAAATAGAAAAGATACTCATGGATTTAAATGTAAATACTAAAATATCGGACACACCAATAGGGACTTTTGGCATTAATTGTAGAAAAAGCTGCGAAGCTGGTAAGAAACTTATAAGCATAGATTCAAAAGGAGATATTTATCCATGTCATATGTTGCACTCTAGCAGATTCAAATTAGGAAATGCTTTAGAGACAAAAAATATTAAAGAATTACTAAAAAGTCCAAACAATATGTTCTTAGGAATTGAAGTTAGCAAAATAAATAATTGTAAAGAGTGCGAATACAAATATCTATGTGGTGGAGGATGTAGAGGAAGAAGTTTTCTTAAGTATGACAGTATACAAGAAAAAGACGCATATTGTGCATTAAATTATAGATATTTTAAAAATTTAATCGAAAATATAATTTAATTAGGGGGGTAAGAATGTGTTTATTAAAGATAGATTCTCTAACTAAAAATTATGGGGATAAAAAAGGTCTATTTAATTTTTCAATGGAATTAAATAGTGGAGATATTGTTGGTCTCATTGGAGTTAATGGGGCGGGTAAGACTACTTTATTAAATATGATATCAGGAAATATCATACCAGATTCTGGAGAACTTTTTTATAAAGAGAATAAAATGGAAATAGATTCTTCATATAGAAAAAATTTTGGGATTTCAGTGAATCCAGGATTCTATGACTATATGAATACTTATGAGAATTTAAGATCAATATTATTTCTAGGTGAAGAGAAAGATAAAAATGAAATAGACGAAAAGATAAGAAATGTTTTAAATGTAGTTGGTCTTAATAATGTAGAAGGAAAAAAGATAAAGGAATTTTCCTTCGGAATGAAACAAAGACTTGGTTTTGCACAAGCGATTTTGAATACAAAATCTATAATGCTTTTAGATGAGCCATTTGTTGGACTTGATATTAATGGAAGATCAATGGTTAAGGAATATATAAAAAAAATGGTTAAAAACAAAAATTTAGCTGTTATTTTTTCAGACCATAATTTAGATGAAGTTAAATCACTTTGTAATAGACTTATAGTAATAAGAGGAGGGGAAAAAATATATGATGGGGATTTAGACATTAAGAGTTCAGTATTGATTAATGTTAAAAGTACAATTGATTTGGATGAAAACTATGTAGAGATTCTAGATGATTTTACTGTAAAAGTATCAAACCAAAATTTAAATAAAAAACTTGAATATATAGCCAAAATGACCGAAATTACAAAAATAGAAAGAATAATAAATCCGTTAGAAAAAATGTTAGAGGTGAGAACAGATGCTAAAAATAATAAAATTTGAATTAATTAAACAGTTAAAAAGAAAAGAAAACTTTATCCTTCTTTTTATGTTTTTAATTCCACTACTTTATTCTATTGGTGTTTATAACAACTCAAGTGTTATAACTTACAATAGCAATGAAGCAGTGAATGGGTTAGCTTTTGCAAATAGTATGTATGTTTTCGTTTATATGGTGTTTGTGTTTTATTTGATTTTAGCTATAAATAGTTCTAACATATTGAGAGGAGAGATTGACAACGGTAGTACTTCAATTATGTTAACAAGAATAAATAATAGAAAGAAGATTTATAATGCAAAATTATATGAACAAATTATTTATTGGGCGATAGTGACAATTCTGTTCATTCTATTTTCAATAATTTGCTACTATATTTTTGTTTCAAAATTAGATATATCTGATGGTAGACTAATAGGAACAAATTGGGCTAACGAGTTATTAGCAATTATCGCGATTTATTCATCATATATTTTCGTGATAAGCATGGTTCAAAGTATGAGTATGTATTTTAAATCTTATGTTTCCATAGGGATATTTATTGTAGTTTGGATAATATTATTATATTTTAAAGAGTTTCCTGGTGTTAAAATCATTTCGCCAATATACTATCTTGATAGTCTAATAGATTCTGGGAGATTTCTAGACTTTATTAAGTTTATGATTCTAAACTGGGGTCTGGTTATTGTTTTTTCATTTATCGGAAGTAGAAAATTCACAAGGAGTGACATATAAATGCTTGAAAAAATTAAAAAACTTGATTTAAGTCGTTTTATATTTTTGAGTATTTTACCACAAATTTTAGTGTTTGCAGTTAGCTTAGTTTTTATAGCTTTAGATTTGCAGTTTGATAAGTATGGCGTTATACAAACTTTTCTAATATTACCATTATCCTTTGTAATACTACCATACTTATTTTTGGTGAAATCAGGAGAAGAAATAAGCTTGGAGAACATCGGAATTAGAAATTTTAGTTCTAAAACAATATGTATTTTTTCTTTATTAATAATATTGATAACTGCTGTTATATATAGTTTAGGAAAATGGGATTACTCGATTATATTTTTTGCACTACAAACGTTGGTGGTATCAATATCTGAAGAATTATGGGCTAGGGGTATGCTTATTAATGAGTTAAAAAAAAGTAAGTTTTCTCAAATTATTTGTGTTTTAGTCTCAAGCCTAATATTTGCATTTATAACACATCAAAATCGACCTGTATACGAAAACCTAACCAATAGATTTCCCTTTGCCATTATTATGGGGTTAATATATTATAGGACTCAAAAAATTGAATTACCGATTTTAATACATTTTGCAAACAATATGATAGGAGGTATTTAATGTCAAAGATTATTAGGAAAAACTTGATGGGATCTTTACTTGTAAATGTTACAATGATAATTATTTTATCTATGCTAAAAGAAAAGTTAGAAGTAATAAGTTTTATGCTGATTGTGATAAGCCCAGTTTTACTTAGTATTATAATGTGTTATTTTCTAAATAAGGGCTATAGCATTAATCAAAAAGATAAGACTAAGATAAATGTACTATACTTTTTTATGAATTTTATATTCTATGTATTCCTTTTTATAATGTTACGAGATGGCACAATAATTAATGATATAGTTTCAAAAGCACAAACCTTACAAACAGAATATATAACAGTTTCAAAAAATTCGAACTTTTCACTATCATTTGTTATATTTCTCGTATTATCATATGTTGGTCATAAATTAGTGCTTGATAGAATTAGAGATGAGTAACTATGAAATTATATAAAGGAAAAGGAAAAATAATAATTCTAATTATATTACAGATTATTTATTCTTTATTAAATTCTGGGTTTGCTATCTCAATAAAAAATATTACAGATTCAATAACGATAGGAAATTATGATATATTTAAAAATAATATTATTAAAACAACTACGTCTGTTGCACTGTTAATATTTGTATTGCTAATATCTATAGTGCTAAAAAATAGTATTTCATCAGAATATATGAAGACTATTAGATTTAACGCATTAAAATATTTTTATAATACTAATACTATAGAGGTTAATGAAGAGGATAAATCTGAATTTTTTAGTTTTTTAACAAATCAATTAGACGTACTAGAAGAATCATATATTAAAATAAGGTTAGAAATTAGTAGTGACTTAATATTGTTGATAATTTCTACAATAACAATAATTTATTTTAATGTATTATTTTTACCTCTTATATTAATAATTGGTCTAATATTATGTATTGCACCACTTATTTTAAAAAAATGGATTAATAAAGAAAGTGAATATAGGATTAAAAACTATGAAAAGTACATGTCTATTAGTAAAAATTATATAGATTTGTTTTATTTAATAAAATCCTTTAATATTATGGATAAAATATTGACTAATTTTAAATTAGTAGTTGATAATTCTGCAGAATCAAAAAAACGTTTAGAAAATAAGATAGGTATGGCTAATGGAGCTATATCATTCTTGAATTTAATTGTAACATTAATTATATATATATTAGGAGGGTATCTAGTTTTTGAAAAAACTATAAGCATTGGAATGCTGATAGCGGTAGCTCAACTTATGGCGAATGTAACTTTTCCTTTAACTAATATTATTTCGGCAATAAATGAAATAAATTCATCTAAGCCTATTAGAGAGTCTTATAACGCTTTATTGAGTAATGAAAATAATGTCAAATCAAATATAAAAAAAGATATATTTCCAATAAAACTACAAAATATTTCATTTTCTAGCGAAGATAAAAACATATTAGATAAAGTGAATGTAAAGATAGATAAGGGTAAAAATTATTTGCTTCTAGGATCTAACGGATCAGGTAAAAGTACATTAGCTAAGATAATATCTGGAATTATAGATAACTATAAAGGGGAAATAATTAGTGGGGATAGTTGCCATTTATCAGAAATAATATATATATCTAAAGATAATCAGTTATTTGATGATACAGTTAAAAATAATTTAGGATTATATGGACATTTTAAAATTGATGAGTCATACATAAAATTGTTTAATTTGAAAGATGACTTTTTAAAGAAAAATGCTAATGATTTATCGGATGGTGAAAAACAAAAATTGATATATCTCAGAAGTTTAAAAGCAAATAAACAATTGATTATATATGATGAACCTGATTCCTCTTTAGATGATCAATCAAGAAAAAGTATCATAAACGATATATTGGATAATGGGTTGACAAATATAGTGATATCACATCATCCATTTAGTATTATAGATAAATTTGATGAAATTTGGTCTGTAGAAAATGGTATTATAAGGATATACAATAGTAGCTCTGAATTTTTAAATAAACAAAACATCATATAAATATATTAGTGATAATTGACTTCCCTTAATTTGGAAGTCTTTTTAGTACCATAAATAGTGTAAGAAAGAAAGTGATTTCTATCTTGCACTATTTTTGTATAATGAAGAAGTAGTATGACGAGGCGCTTTTAGGGTTAAACATCCGCCAACAAAACTGTCAACTACCTCTTCATTATTCATATTCGGTTAAGCAGGTTGGGCAAAACGTCCGTGTCACGAGCTAAAATGAGTGTAATGGTGCAGGTAGGAACTACAAATCAAAAGAAAGAGGGTAAAAAAATGATATCTATAGGAATAGATATAGCAAAAGAAAAGTTTACAGCCTGTGCATTAGAACAAGGTAGCAAAATCATATGGAAGCCTTTTGATATTCATCTTAACAAAACAAAAGTAGAAGAATTTTTACAGAAACTAGATTCATTAAACGAAGAAGTCAAGATAATCATGGAAGCAACAGGAAAATATCATCTTCTAATCCTCTATGAATTAAAAGACAAAGGATACTTTGTAACTGTAATAAATCCTCTAAAAATGAAACAGTTTTGTCGAGTACTCAACTTTAGAAAATCAAAAAATGATAATATAGATGCCATACAAATAGCCGAATATGGCTTGATGTACTGGAAAGAATTACAAGAATACAAAGTAGATTCAGAAAGTTTCAGAGTCCTAAAAGAATTAAACAGATCCTATCAACACTATATGGACTTAAGAATCAATCAAATGAACTTCATAGACCAAACAATAAACCAAACATTTCTAGGAATAAAAAAACTAATACCACATGGATCTAATGATTTTTCAAAAGACAAACTATTAGACTTCTTAGAAAAATGGTGGCATAAAAACCTAGTATTAGAAAAAACAGAAGAAAAATTCATAGAAGAATTTAAAAACTGGGCAAAAGAAAAGAGATACCATCCTAATGCTGAAAAAGCTAAATCCATATACAAGCTCGCAGAGGAAAGTATCTCAACTCAACCTTCTAGTAGCTCATATATAAAGACTAGCATACAAGAAGGAATAGAATTGATAAAACATATAAATCAAATTCTACATACTATTTTATCACAAATGATAGAAATTTCCGAGCCCTTAGAAGAATATCAAGAAGCAAAGAAATTCTCAGGAATATCAGATAAATTAGCAGTACAAATCACAGCAGAATTTGGAGACTTATCAAAATTTAAAAACAAAAAAAGTTTGATATCCTTTGTAGGAATAGATTCACCACCATATGAGTCAGGGAATTTTAAAGCAGATCAGAGAAAAATAACAAAAAGAGGCAATGCAATACTAAGAAAAGTAGGCTACCAAGCAATGAAATGCATGATGAGCGCAAAAGATCATGAAAATGAAATATATTTGTATATGGTAAAAAAAGAAAAAGATGAGAAGGCAAAGAAAGTATGTAAATTTGCAGGACTAAATAAATTCTTAAGGATATACTATGCAAAAGTTATGGCATCAAAACAAGAAAAGAAGTGGTTAAAAGCAGCCTAGAATTAAATACAATAGTTAAAACAAGCCTATAGCAACCGGTTTATTTGTTGTACCTAAATTTAAACTCTAATTATCAAGGAGAAAAGTAAATTAATTATCTTTTCTCCTTGACTTTTGTTAGCAGGTTTTATTTGATAATTTTAAATTCATATAATACATAAGGAATAAAATGGTTTACCCATTTATTTCAGGAATTGAAGAATATATTAAATATATAGCAACTGATATGGGTTACGATGACAATAATAAATATGAAATTAACATAAATAGTTCTGGTGTTCAGGTAAATTTAGCTAGTGATAATTCATCTATAGATGCAATACAAAATAATTACTTAAATAAGAATGAAATTGATGAAGAAATATCAAAATTGGAAAGCCTATTGGAAAATATAGATGACGAAGATAAACGAAGTGTTTTAATGGGAAATATGGAGTTGATGAAAGGAGAAGTAGTCAAAGCAAATCCTAATAAAAGTCTATTAAAAACAAGTTTTAATTCGTTAAAATTTATAATCGGATCTATAGCAACACTTCCAGATTTTATTGAAGGTATAAACAAATTAGGTGCATTATTAGGAATTCTAAAGTAGGTTTAACTATGCTTAGTTATATAGAAAAAGGATATCTTGATGAATTATTTAATAGAGATGGCTATGTTTTAGATTTTTCTACGAATGATTTTGATGAGTTCACATTTCAAATTATAGGGATAAGATTATGTTAAAAATATCATCTATCAAAAGGAAAGTCACTTAGATAATTTACAAACGAGGGTGATTCTTATAAAATTGTTAAACTATATAAAGATCTTTTAGAGTTTTATTCTGTTTATTTTAGTTATGAAATAGAAGAAAACAAAAAAATAATAGAGTAACTTCATTTAAGACTCTATACATTAAGTGTAAAGATATTATTAATCGAGAGTTATCAAATAGCTCCAATCTTATGTTAGAATCAGAGGATTTGAAAATTAAATTCTCATCTGAGTATATTAATTCTCAAATCGATTTAATGCTAGAAATGGTGTATAGAAATCCCACAGAAGCAATAGGAAAATCAAAGGAATTGCTTGAAAGTTGTTGCAAGGAAATTTGTAATAACTTAGTAGATAATAAAAAAGATAACTTAAAATTCACACAATTAGTTAAAGAAACCCTTAGGTGTTTAAAAGTTCCAAATGAAAGCATAATAACTGATGAAACTGAAGACAAAATAGTAAAGCAAATCATAGGGAGTTTAAATGGACTTGCTTCAGGAATTAACGATCTTAGAAATCATTATGGAAGTGGACATGGAAGAGAAAGGAATTTTAAAGCTTTGAGTAAAAAGCAAGCAGAACTTTCTGTAGGTGCTAGCATAACATTGACTAGATATCTTTGGGATTCTTTTAGAGAAATCGAAAATAGTAATAATTTATAAGAGCAAGAAGTGAAGATGTTACCTCTCTACTTCCTTCCCATAATAATTTTCATAGTTTTTCCTATATTGAACAAGGTCAGAAAATTGTTCTTTATTTAAAGAATACTCTTGCATAAGGGTGTTCTTTTTTTCTTGTTGTTCATTAAGTTTGGATAGTATTTCTTTTGTGTTTGGTAGTTTTTTATAGTTTTCCAAGATTTCTTTAGCGGCTATTTTATAGACGGAAATTTCGCTATAATACTCATCTGCAAATTGCTTATCTTCAGGATTTTTCTTGTGGTATTTATATATTTCACGATACTTATTTATAGTATTAATATTTTCCATATCTTGGGATAAACTCTTCATCTTAGTTTCAATTTTCTTTATTTTATCTAGCAAGTCTTGTCTATCATCAGCAGATTTTTTGATCAGATCATCGAGTTGTGTAATCGAATTAATTCCTTGCTCTCTTAATTTAATTATAGAATCAGCCATTGTTTTGATATTATGTTTTCTTGCCCAAACTTCATAACCTTTAGAGGATTGAGCTTTTTCATTAGTAGATATATCAATAACATTTCCTACACGTTTTTTAATAGGATTAGCTTTATTTTTAATTGCTAAATCTATTCGTTCTTTGATTTTTTCTTCAGTATAATCTTCTCCGATAGTCTTAGCTCTTGTAAATCTTTGCTTATCTTTATGACGAAAAGCAATATGTTTACCAAACTTAATTTCATAATCAAGAGATTTCATATTTTCTAAAAACTCTTCCCACGAGTTAGACTTATTAATCATTCTATCTATATCAAATTGCAGTTTAGACTTCCAAGAATTTCCTTTCTTGTTTTGGTCATATTCGTACCAAGACTTACCAGCAGTTTTATATTTTCTTTTGTAAGCTTCATAATATTCATCAATAACTGAAAGCTTATTTTCTTTACATAATTCATCACTTTGATACCTGATTTTGTGGTAAGATTTTTTGTTAGATTGGTAGCACTTACCAGTCTTGTAATTAACATTATTAAAAATAATATGGTTGTGGATATGCCCTCTATCTATATGAGTTGCAAGAACAAATTCATAATCTTCTTTTAAAATTTTCTTGCATAACTCCATTCCAATTTCGTGAGCTTTTATAGGATCAACCTCTCCTGGTAGAAAAGATTGAATTAAATGTCTAGCCAAAACTGTACCTTTAGTATCATTGTCTTCTCGTGTTTTCATAAATTGAATATGGGCAGTAGATGGGTGACATTTAAATGCAGATACCAAGATTTTCTCATCAGTTTTTTCACTCTTAGTAATGTAATCTATTGCCAAATTTAGAGTTGATTTTATAGGATGTATTTTTGTAATTGCCATACTAATCACCAGAACTTTCTTTTGATTTATTAAGAAGTAGGGAATGGATCTGCCATATTTCTCTTGATAATTTTTCTATCTGCTTATTCATTGACTCGATTTCATTTTTGTAAATAACACCAGTTGTATTAGTAGATTTTGCAATCTGGTTTATATTATTTGTTGCATTTGAAAGTAGCCATTGTAGGTTTCTAAATGGTTCTAAATCTACTACATAAATCTCTTTTTCCAATACGCATTTTCTAAGAAAGTGAGACATAGTTTTACAATTAGCAAGTTTCATTTTCTTTTCAAAAACTTCCTTTTCTTCCTTAGTTAATTTTATTTCTATTCTTTCATTTCTAAATCTATTTGCCATTTCATTCTCCTTTATAGAATATATTTTGGGGTCTTAGGGTTCTCCCTAACAAGGTAAAATTGATAAAAAAAGAAGCAGTCCATAAAGGTTCTGCTTCATCAATTTTTCGTAAGTGGGTACTCACTTACTGTGCTTGCTCATATACTAATAGTATAAGAACAGCTTTAAGCATAGTTCTTAAAAATGAACCTAATCATCTATGATAAAATTATAGATATTAGGGATGAAA